>JAEUHE010000200.1 GCA_016793885.1 Verrucomicrobiales bacterium | reverse complement strand
GCTCGTCGCCCGTGGCAAAGGTCGAGATATAGTCGAGGGAGTCGTTTGGAGGATCCACAAAACCCACCCAGAAATCCTCAGGACGAGAGGGCTCATGCGGGATTATTGATATCGGGTTCAGAATCTCGCCGTTCCAGGTATCTGACCCGGCCTGAAAGGATTCCTGAAGGGAATAATTGAAGTCCAGCCGGTCCAACATGCCAAACTGGGTAAACTGCCACTGCTGACCAAGATAACTCAACGAGAACGACTCAAACACCCTGCTCGTAGAATTGCTCAGAACAAGCGCCATTACGCGCTCCTCTCGCCAAGCGAACAGCCCTAGCGCTCTGTTCGGGTCCACGGGGGAGACAGAACCGTCACCACCTATGTTAACGAGCCAGCTGGAGGCACACCCCCCGCAGGCACCTAATCTGTATGTGCGGACTTGCCACCATTGCTGATTGACGCGATCCGGAGGGTAACCGGTAGACGGAACGATCGACTCGTATGAGTACCATCCGGGAAGTGTCACATCGTTAGTCCATGTTCCGTGGGTCGATCCGAGTGAGTTAAAATCTTCGACATGGAGCCCACCTAGGTAGGGGGTGACTGCGCATGCGGAATGAGGATGTGCGATTCGTAAAAGTGACAGGATCGCGAAGAAGAACGAAAACAGGGTGGTTGAGCTGAAGCTAGTGCACATACTGGTCCTTGAGTTTGAGCATGCTAGATTGGGGTTTGGTTTGGGTCAACCAAATGCGCGACACCAAAGGGCTTTCCCCCGACAGAATCTCAGAGATCGAGCTCAGCCAGAGGCCCGACTGAAGCGGGAGCGCAGAACTCCAGGCTTGTCCTTGTCGGGTCGTGCTGCTTCTGTTGGAGAGATTCACGCACTGCTACAAGGAAAGGGTGGAAACTTGGAGACAAATGCATGGCCAGAGAATATTTTTTAAACCTGGATGGCACCGATGACCACGGGCAACCAAATCCAAATCTCAACGCGAGGCATCGCCAAGGGAGGGATCTGGATATGTTGTTGGGATTTTGCAGGGGCATTGCGGCCGACGGGAGGGTAACAGCGGAGGAAATTCTCGCGCTTCATGATTGGATCAAAAGCCACCCCGAGCTCCGCGCCACATTTCCAGTTCCGCAGATAGTCAGCCGAATCGAAAGGATCTATTCCGACGGGTCCGTGGACGATGCCGAATGTGAAGACTTTCGTATACTCCTAGATGCGGCCACCGGGGCAACGAAAGGGCCGAGCACTCCGACGGGATTACCCTTGGACATGCCAGCTCCTCCTGTAGATTTCGAGAATAAGAAGTTTTGCCTGACGGGCAAGTTTTGTGCGGGAACAAGGGAATGGTGCAAACAGCAGGTTGAGCGTCGCTTTGGCATTTACGAAGACGCCGTGCGCTCAGGAACCGACTTTCTTGTCATCGGAACTCTGGCCAGCCGGGACTGGAAACACAACTCGCACGGAACAAAGATCATCAAGGCGCTCGAGCTCAAAGCTCATCGCGAGCTATACATCGTTTCCGAGGAGCACTGGGCAAAATTTCTTTGATCCCAAACCCAAATGGAGCGCATCACCCGACCTGGCGCAGCCTCTTCGGGTCGGGTAGCTAAAACCTCAAAAGGCTTTGATGAGCGAATTCTGGTCTAGGCTCGAACAGATGGCGAAGCGCTTCTTCACAGAGGATGAGTCAAAATCCTCCAAAAGCCCCAGGGGCGAACGAGACGTTCCGCCCATACCCAGCACGAAGAAACAACCGACAGCCAAACTACGCCCTTCAGAAAACAGTGAACCCATAGACGTAATCCCGGAGTTCGCGTTCATTCTGGAAACCATCAGGGATGGCTGCCCCAGTCTCTTTGTAACTGGCCGTGCTGGCACCGGCAAATCCACGCTCATCCGGTTTCTCAGGGAGCAATTACAGGGCTGTGTGGTTGTGGCTCCCACTGGGCTCGCTGCGATCAATGTGGGCGGATCGACGATCCACTCCTTCTTCCGTCTGCCGCCGTACATTCTAAATCCAGAGGAAATGCTGCTCCCTAGCAGGCATATACTTCCAATCCTCACGTCGCTTAAGGTGCTGATCGTAGATGAAGTGTCTATGGTCAAGCCCGATGTCGTGGATTGCATTGACAACATGCTAAAGAGGGCTTGTGGGAAAGATCGGCCCTTCGGTGGTGTTCAGGTGGTGTTCGTCGGGGATCTCCTCCAACTGCCACCGGTGGTGGCGGATGCCGAATCGAGCAAATTCTATACGAGCCGCTATCGGTCATGTTCCTTTTTTGACGCCGACGTCTTCCACCGGCTCGAGCTGCCGTCCGTCGAGTTGACAACCGTTTTCAGGCAGACCAGCCAAGACTTCATTAGTCTCCTAGATAGAATCCGGTCGAACAAAGATCACCGGGAGGCGGTAGCACAGATCAATCGGACGTGCTTCCTTCAGAAGCCCGAGGCAGCCCGGAGCGGAATGTTCCTCGTAACCACCAATGCCATGGCGTTTGCGATCAACTCGGGTGAGCTAAACCGTCTACAGACCGAACTACACCAATTTGTCGCCGTTGTGGATGGGAAAGCGGACCTCGATAAGGACGAATTCCAAGCACCGCGCCTACTCGAGCTCAAGGTGGGAGCGCAAGTAATCCTGGTGAAGAACCACAAGCCTCAGTGGGTGAACGGGACCCTGGGGCGAGTTGTAAGCATCGGGCAAAGTTCTATCCGCGTGGAACTCTCAAGCTCTGGCAACATCGTCGATGTGGAACGGGAGATCTGGGAGAAAATTGAATACCGATATGACAGTAACGAGAAGCAAATAGCTCGTAAGATTACAGGCACATTTAAGCAATTCCCGATGACCCTTGGCTGGGCCATCACCATCCACAAATCTCAGGGAATGACCCTGGACTCAGTTCGAATCGACCTCGGTGATGGCGCTTTCTGCTCAGGCCAGACGTACGTCGCGCTTTCTCGCTGCCGAGACATTGGCGGCATCCAGCTAGACCGTCCTATATCCATGAGGGACGTGAAAGCGGACCCAAGAATTCTGGACTTCTATGCAAACCTTCAAACGATCCGGCGACTGCCAAACAGCAGGTAACACGAACGCCGTAAGATCGGTGAAAGCCTTAGATTCAAAAACCCAAAAGGCGATCCTACTCCAAAGAGTCTCTATTAGACTAGGCCCATCCCCGCAGCCTAAGCAGCGAAATGAACGGCCCTTGAGACTTGAGATGGCGCCCAAACTTTTGAGTTCCCACACAAGCGACGATATGCGAAGAGGACATGATGCTGAATAACGACAGGGAGGAAACGTGGCGGAATCAATGGCGTTAACTGCGATTCTTTACAAGACAGTCACATATCTGGTGACGACGGGCAGCAAAAAGCTTTTTAAAAGCATTACCGCAGTTCCGGCTTTCAAGAGTGCGGCCAAACTTACCGCGGATGCCTTTCCGGATCTGGAAGTTATGTACGCCCTGGAAAAATGGTGCGGCACCGCCGACTTCGACCAGCTGACGGAATCCATGTTGGAAGGCAAAAAACCGGAGGCTGACGAAGCAATAGTCCGATCCTTCATTGATTCGGGTGGATTCTACTATCCCGGCGCGGAAGCGGAGAAGGCGTCTGCGGTTCTCACAAAGTTTTTCCACGAGCTGGAGAGACAAATAACCCTATCGCCGGACGGACCAGCTACGGTGGCTGCGCGGACGGAGGTTCGTCACAAGGAGCTGACGGACAGTATTCAAACGGTTAATGCCCACCTGGCAGCAAACCGTTCGAATCGGGTTGCCGAGAGAGCATTTCAAAGTCTGTGCGGAGAAGACCAAGCAATCGCTCCGGGAATTAAGGGATTTCTACCTGTGGGCATGTGCAAAGGCGTCGTTTCTTCTTGGAAAACAGGGCGATCTAGCCGCAAGGAACGAAGCTCCGGATCTACTCGAAAGCGCTATCGATGAGGGCGGTAAAAGCTCGTGGTTTAGTCGTCTGAGGACATCACTCAATCGATTCAGAACATCTGTAGGAAGTTCAGGGAAGGCTGTGCAACACGAATATGCTTATGCCGTCTTGCACGGCTTCGACGATATTTTGGAACGCTGTGGCCCGGAAGGCACACGGTTTCAACGGTGGGCTGACAGAGTGAGCACCTGCTTACGCTCTGAGAGTCACGCAGAACACCAAGAAGGACTTGAGGAGCTTGGGACTGTTTTGGGATTCTAGGCTTCTCGGCCAGAATATGGAGCGGCTACAGATTGCCGTTGGAGAGGAGTTTTCGGGAATGTTCGTGAGGTCGTCACCTTCGAAGCTAAGATTGAGCACGAGGCGGGGAACAAAGTTACACCATACCACGCTGGGCAGGCGCATAACCAACTGACTAGGGCGAAGGAGGAATATGCAAGCAAAGGATTCGTCGTTCGCGGGACCGTAGTAACTCATCTGACTGAACTCGAAGGGACCGTAGGTTCGAGCTTGGGGGAAGTTAGAATGATTCAAAAAGAGGCGATTCTCGCCCTTTGGAACAAGATTCTAACCCTTCTTACGCTGTATCGCGACCAATGATCACTTGAAGATTTTGAAGCACGACTGACAGCGGCTGAGACATTACTCCCCAGATTCCCAACCGAAGGCTGGCTTATTCGAACCCTTGCGATCGAAAAGCATGTCATCCCTGAATACATCCTTCTTCAAGAGTGGAAATAAGATAAGGACTTCGTCAAAGGCGGCGAAAAGCCGGAGCACCAACCTGGGTTCGTGGATAGTGAACGCAAGTCAGAGGTGCTGCGGAAAGCCTAGTGCTCGGGGTCACTGTCCTGCGATTTCCATCGTAGGAAAGGTAAACCGGTCCCCGGATTTCTCCGGTCCAGTCAGTCAACAGATCCACGACCAAATCCACGGCAAACGAGGCAACGATCCCATTGGGCCAGATCACCTGTGGCCGTGGCCCGGCGGCACCGTAGTCAGCCGCCTCCTTTGCCAAGTTCGACTCCGACAAAAAGCCGAGACATTGCATGCAGGGAAACCCTGGCATGGAAAGAATGATCTGGCCCACAAGGCGGGGCGGGCCGGAGATTGCCGGGTGCACATCGATCCCGATATCGATGAGCGGAATTAAACCGCGCCTCGCTTCGGCTTCCAGGTCACGGCGAGCGGCAAACGAGTCAACGCAGCTAACAATGATGTCACATTCGCGCAGCGCGCTCACGTGGTCCTGCCATCTGCCCGGAAACAACTTGGCGCAACCATCGGGATGAAGCCCCGAGTGAATCCTCCCCGCAACGGCTGTTTTCAATACTTCGCGTTCCGCATCCGCAACTGTAGCACCAACGAGCCGATTCAGATTGGAGAACGTAACAGCGTCGTGGTCGAAGTAATAGAGGTTCCGGATGCCGACGTGAGAAAGTTGCTGGCCAATGTGTGAGCCGCCGCCGCCTAGGCCAATGACTGCGACCCGCGCCCGAGAGAAAATATCCGGGGCGCGTTCACCAAGGAAAGTCTGACGGTCAAACCGTTCGTCCTGTGTGCTCATATATTCGCAGAGGAAACCCGACTACTGAGATCCGAGACAGGAGTTGCGGTTGCCCTTCACGTTCCCGCCAAAAGAGCCCGGCGGCTGAATCGAGGCTTAGAACGAGAGCGCCATGAGGAACCTCGGGCAGGGATCCACAGAACGACGGGATCAGGCGACTCCAACCCTCGATATCGTCTGGGCTGAATCCGGGAGCGCCTGCGCAATGATGCTCGTGGGTGTGGATCACGCTCAATTTGGCGTCGAGGCTCCGCTGCAGGGCCCCTCGTATCGCAGTGGAGTTTATCCGAGCGCCGACATGCCGATCTCTGACGTACGCGTCATCCGGAACAGGCCAGTAGTCGACCCCGAGGAGAAGTGTGCAGGCGAGGCCGAGCTCATCTGGACGAGCAAAAAGGAAGCCGACCCGTTCGGCGGCATGACTATGCCTTCGGCGCAGGTCGGCTCTGATTGAGGCGAACAATTGTGATGGAACGCGAAGGTGCATCACGCAGCTCTAAACGCGATCATGTGTTCACCGAGCATCTGGGCCAAACGAAGGCCCTTTCTGACCCGCCATGAGTGAGCATACCAATTGCGGTTCAGAATGCGGACATTGAAGGCGTTCCAATTGAGTGGCCGCGGTCCGCCGACCTGCCGCGCGAAGTAGAGGCGCGACGCGTAACCATCGCGCTCGTACGGACAGAGGAGAGCATCGACGTTTGCCGCGTCGCTGCCTGGTGGAAGTGGGAGCTTTGGTAAGAGGAGAAAGGATTGCCCTCCCTCCTCACCCTGAGCGATCTCCGGACAAAGCCCCTTGAGCTCCACGATCTGATCTTCTGGAAAGGTCATGGCTATGAGCTTCCTGCATCCTTGGGATGGGAAACGAACACCTCCCCTCCCTTGATGTGAACCTTTCCGTCGCTGGCGAGCGGAATGAAGCGGCCGTCCATGACCTGCTCCAACTCATAGTCACCAGGGACACCGCCAATCCCGCGAATTTCCGAAACGCGGTGTTGTCCGGGGCGGAGATTGAACGGTTTACCATCGATCGTGATCGACACCGCATGCCGGTGTTCGCCGTGTTCTGCCTCAGCCGAGGCGGTTAATGTTTCTACCATAGTGTTTTTGGGGGCTCCCGCACCGGTTCGCTCTGCCATGAGACGAAAACAAAATTCCCGGGCGCTAACCTTGGGCCTAAAGATATTCACTCTGCCCGCCGATGTCAATGATGGAAACCTTTTTACGTAGTCAGTAATACACACGTGTGCGAATTACAAACATGTTTGTGCTATTGACATTTGGAGATGTTTTTGTGAAATCTTTCACGTGCACACTTCCAACGGCAAACCTTCTCCTTCGACGGACCAATTCTATAAGGAAGTTGGTATACGTATCCGGGAAGCGAGAAAGAAAGCCGACAATATGACTCAGGAAGCACTGGCACTCAGCGTGGGGTTGACGAGAACGTCCCTGACGAACATTGAGAAAGGCCGCCAGAAAGTCCTACTGCACACGTTCACTCAAATCGCATCGGCGCTTGGAACTGAGCCCGGCGCACTTCTCCCTGCCCCAGCGAATGTTCTGGATGGCATCGGCGTAAACCTCCCTTCTTCCCTCGCGCCGGAAGTAAGGGGGTTCATCGAACGCGCAATTGGATCCGGAGCAGCATATGAAACCCAACAGAGCAAAAGCGATCAGGTTGAAAGCCAGCGAGCTTCTTCAACAGTGCGGAGTGGTCGCGGCACCAGTCGACGTGGAAAAAATAGCGGCTGAGCTTGGTATTGCCGTTCGGCGGACTCCTACCGACGACGATATCTCTGGTTTTTTGCTTCACCAGACGGACAGTGAAGTCGTAATAGGCGTCAACACACTGCATCACCCAAATCGGCAGCGATTCACGATCGCCCACGAGCTTGGACACTATGTCCTCCACCAATATGACGAGGTTCATGTGGATCGAGCGGTGGTGAGGTTGCGAAGTGGCGAGTCGAGCAGCGGCGAGAACCCAGATGAAGTGGAAGCCAATCGCTTCGCTGCTGAACTACTGATGCCGGAAAACTTCATTCGCCTGGAACTCTCAAAAATGACGTTTGTCGATTTTTCCGACGAACGGCGCATGCAGCAGTTTGCGAAACAGTTTGGTGTCAGCGTTCAGGCCATGTCTCGACGCATCGTGGATCTTGGAATTAGCGCCTAAACTGGAAGGGTGAAACGCATGCAACCCAAAGAGCTTTCGCCGGAACAATTGGTAGGACCTTTGAATGAGGTGGAGCGGAAGTTCGCACCGAAGCGACTTTTCATAGCTGGAGACGAGAGCTTAGTTCGAGACAGGACTCGCGTTGCAATCGTGGGGTCGCGGAAAGCCTCCGCGGATGGGCTCCGACGGGCTAGGAAATTGGCGGGGCTTCTGGCTGAAAGGGGAATCGTTGTCGTGAGCGGCCTTGCTGAAGGAATCGACACCGCTGCCCATACCGCGTGCATCGAAAAGTCCGGACGGACCGTGGCTGTGCTCGGAACGCCGCTCGATGACGCGTTTCCGAAGAGTAACGCCTCACTTCAGGAGCGAATTGCAGCGGAACATCTCTGTGTCACGCAGTTCCCATCGGGATCTCCCGTCCAACGGAAGAACTTTCCGATGAGGAATCGCACGATGGCGTTAATCTCGGACGCTACGGTCATAATTGAAGCAAGTGAAAGCAGTGGTTCGCTTTCACAAGGGTGGGAGGCGCTCAGACTTGGACGGGCGCTTTTCATCACGAAGACTGTCGCTGAAGATCCTTCTCTTAAGTGGCCAGCTGAGATGCTGAGCTATGGCGCACGCGTGCTCTCCAATGACGCGGTGGATGATTTTTTTGCGATGTTGCCCGAACGTTCGGCTTTGGCTGTGACCGATGGCGCTCCCTTCTGAGATTCGGTTCGTCTCATTTCTTCAGTACGCCCCTCAAGGGACGTCGAAGACATCCATTCTTTCACAGGGCGTTTGCCATGCGGTTAAGACCGATACCTTCACGCCAACGCGCGGCGGCCCCTTCTGGGTCATCAAGGAATCTGCATCGAGAATTGCAGAGAGGTTCGGAGAGTTTCCCTTTCTTGCGAGATGCTTTGGCCCGGATGTCACCCTTGTCCCAATCCCGCGAAGCAGCCCGCTGGTCGAACCGAACGCGTTATGGCCCGCCCTAAGAATCTGCCAAGAGCTCAAGGCCAACAATCTGGCACGAGACATTGCGCCCGTGCTCGAGCGGGCAACAGCAGTCAGGAAGGCGGCGACTGCCGGGCGGAAGCGGCGCCCGACCCCTCCTGAGCATTTTCAGAGCACTCAGGTCACGCGACAATTGCCGCTTTCTCCGCAACGGATCACTCTGGTCGACGACGTGACAACCACCGGGGGAACGTTCATCGGAATGGTTCCTCGGCTTCGGGAAGCGTTTCCTTCGACACAGATTGAATGCTTCGCCTTAATTCGAACGATGAGCGACACGGAAGTCGACGTCATCCTCGATCCCGTTGACGGTCTCATCACGGTCAAAGGAGCTTGGGTTCACAGAGAGCCGTAAAAAGGGGCCGTGGCTTTCAAAGTGCTGAGCCAGAGATGCATCGTATTAAACAATTAGCTCCGCTCCCTCAGTTTGGTCGGAGAGCGGAAAAGACAACTACCTACTGAGATAGTAATCGATGCATCTCGTGGACCGGTAGAATTCTCCATGAAGGTCCACCTCCAACGCGGCGTTGTGGCGTCGTCATACATTGGTGACATTACAGCCAACCCGCGAAGGTCCACGCGGCTAGTCCGAGCACAGGCAAAATCGCATCATGCGACTCCGCAATGGGCCAGCCGATCCGAGGAAACAGACTTCCCCATAGTACTCGTTACAGGCGGAGAGTCCGCGCCGTCAAGCAATGTAACGATTTGGTTCACGGGGATTAGGATGCGCCTGATTCCCGGCAGCCTCTTGATGATCTTCCTCCTCACTAGGCGCCGCACGGTTTCATCGCACACGCCCAGTTTCGCCGCGGCTTGCTTCACATCTAGGGTTTCTCGTTCAAAGTTGTTTTGGTTAATCATAGTGGCCTCGAATGCGAACAAGTTGCCAGACGAGGTGAGCGTCGGTGCGTATCGCATACGCATACTTGTTGGAGGCGTTCTCGCCCTGATTGATCGCTGGCCTTCAGCTACGACGGCTCGGAAAAAGGGCTGCTGCAGTCTACAAGATCTGCCCCCTGGATCATTGGTTAGTTTTGACTGGCCCCATGAGGTGACCTATTGGCAGAACGGCTCGAGACCTAGGATCCGCGTAGTGGTTGGCGGTCATCTGAATGCTTGAGTGTCGAAGCTGCGCGCTGCCTGCGTAGATGCCGCTTTGTTTCACGATGGCATCCCCGAACAGCTTGCGAAGTTCGTGGACCTTCTTTCGCGCAGTGATTCCCTTCCCGGTAAGCCACGCTTGCAGTGTATCCCAGTGGAGCTGACATCGGTAGCGCGGGTAGAGTGCCCCGTTCCACCTCCGGGTGGCGTTCACCACGAACACACCGTCTGAGCGAACCTTGAAACTCAGTAGTTCCTCAATCATCGCCTCGTCAACGTAAACGGTGCCGCCGCTGTCGTGCTTGGGTTGATGGAACTCTGTAGCCTCAACGATGATGGCAGATTCACCCTTGCATACCTGTGTCCAGAGAAGGTTGTCGGCTTCAGCCCGGCGGAGGCCGGCGCAAAGACAGAGAAGAAGGAGGAGATACGCGTCCGGATCCGATGCACGAAGCTCCTCGCGGGCAGATTTCAGGAGCCCTTCATATGTCACCCCGTTAGGCGCGCGAAATTTCACGGAACCGTTCTTCTCAAACCCGAGGGTTTCAAACCAGAATACCTCCCTTATCCCAACCTGAGGGTCCTTGATCGGGAATCGCGGCACGATGATTCCGAAGTTCGGTTTGCAGATTACCTTGCGGCTGAAGAGGCTTTTACAATGACGGAGGACGGCGTTGAACGACCGTCGGGAGGAGGCCTTGCTCTGCGGATCCTCCCCGGCCTTCCCCAAATACGACAATTTCCAATCCTCGGCGCTCGACGGCGTCAGCAGCCGCAGGGGCACGTTGTCCACCTTGATACGCCAACGACTGATGCCACCTTTTGCATAGTCGTACTTTGATTTGTCCGACGGGATTCCCTGCGTATGGGCCACGACCATGCGAAAATACTGAGCGTAGCGCCGTAGCGTTTTCGGTTTGAGACCGGAGACACGCTCCACTTCAGTTAGAAATTCGCCCACCGTAGGACCGCTTTGTCCACGGGCGACTAGAGCGGCCTGCTTGGGAGTTAGCTCTGCGAAAGTGGCCTCCCAGCCCCGGGCCTGGATCGAAAGGAACAAATCTCGCGCTTTGATTGCCGCCTCCTCCTTGCTACTCGTGGCGAGGGAAACACGCCTGCGGACTCCATCAAACTTCATCCGCACGGAGTAATCAGGCACTTTTCTTTCCGCACCCTGGTAATCAAACTGTCGGCGCTCGACGCGAGATCGCCAATATGCGACGTTGGTTTTCGGAATCGAACGAGAAGTTTCCTCTTTGTTCCGGATACTTGGCTCATCCGACGGGGTTTTCTGGGCCACTTCTGGGCCACTTTTCCGATCGAGAACGGTGACAGGCGATTGCATTGAGTTTCATCATAGAGTGAAAATACCCCTGCAAACACTGGTTCAAACACGACTTATCGTGATCGACGACAATCGATCACAACTCCAAGGGGCCTCACTCATAATCGCTTGGTCCTCGGTTCAAATCCGAGTGGGCCCACCACTCTTTCGTCTACGACGAAAGAGTGCCACGCCGAAGCGCATCGCGCGAAGGCGGGCAAAGACTCAAACCATACAAGTGGCGCATCCAAGCACAAACCCAGTGTGACAAGCCTTTTCCCACCCACATCGTCCCTTAACCATGCTTCCCCCCACTACCGATTATTTCGTACGTACGTACGAAATAATCGGTAGTGGGGGGTCTCTCCGGCCCAGGTCGGCGGTAGGGAGCGCTTCATTCCTGATCCAAAAGTTAGTTCAATTCGCCTGGTGCACGCCGCACAGCTTAGGAATGTCGATGACGAAATAGTCTCCATCCACATGCCTCGGAGTTAGCAGCTGACGTGCCGGTCCGCGGTGGCCCGGAACGATTTCCTAACTCAAAGCCGCAGAACCAAAGATCGACCCGTTTGGAAAGCGGGGCCACCGCCTTACTTCGACAGGCGGACAGTCAAACGGTAAAAGGTTCTGGGCGAAGCGGACGGGGGGAGACGGACTTCGTGTCGATCTCCTTCGGATGAGAGAGTCAGCGGGGAGGTCGTTTGTACAAACGAAGCGGAGACATCCTCGCTTTCAACGAGACCGAACTGGAAGCGGCTCATCAGCGCGGCCGGCCAAGAAAAGACAAAGCTCCAGGGCTCACTCCCAGCGTTTGGAACGAGCTCAATGACCGGCGGTGTGAGTGAGAACGCACCACCAGCCGGGGTTCGCAGGCGATCATCCGGCGCAGTACCCTCGAGCATTTCCTGGAGGCTCGAATATCCGTCCCCGTCGTGATCCGCAAACGGGTCTGACCCTGTTCCCCCCAGGAAAAGTGCCTCCCATGCATCCACGAGCAGATTGCCATCCTGGTCTTCAGGTGAGGGCATCGGGACGCCACTCAACCCCAACGTGATGACTTCAACCGCCAAGATGCCCGGATCCGTCGGGAGGTCGGTGTGTCCGAGCACGGTGAGGCGGGTTCCTGGGAGGAGTTGAAGGTTGGGTGGAAACGCGCACGGAATGCCGCCGTATCGCCACAGCGTCACGGGCGTGCGGCCCGTGGAGTGACGCAATTCAATCGGGACCCCATCCCCCGCGCTGGTGACGATGACTGACAGGTTGGTCCGCGGCCGAGAAGGTACGGACGAAAGGAGCGTGGAAGCCTGGCTCTGCGCGACAGATACAAGAGTCGAGAGGCTCGGAAAACGCGCATAGGCTCCTGTCAATGATTGGCCTGCCAGAATCCCGCGGAGTTGATCGAAGGGAAGAGAGAACAAGCCTTCGTTCGTGTTGTGGTGAGCTGCGGAAACGCGCCACAACTCGCGCGTAAAGGCTAGGAGATCCGCCGCGGACGAACCCTTGAGGGTCTGGGTATCCAAGAACTCAAACACCGCATGCTGGCTGTAACCCGGAAGGCCGGTGCCACCGTACTGTTCGAGCCGGATGAGGTCTTCGAGGGTGATCTTGAGCCTCCCGGTGTCCCCGGCACGAAAACCGAACAGGGTGGCGTTGATCGCGCCGATGCGTCCGCGTGCCGCTAAAGCGCGAGCGACATGTCGTTCGAAGAGCGCAGCAACCAGCGCGCTGTCGGACGTTAGCTGAGAGGTCACCGTCGGGTTCTCCGCCGTGGCGACGGCATTGCTCGCCGCCGCGATCCAACGGGTGGCTTCGGCCGCTTGCGAACCGTTTCCGGAAACATAGCCGATCGACAGCCCGTTTGTGGGTGGCACAGGAACCAGGCCGATTAACTCCCTTCCCGTACGTGAATCGGGCACCGCAACGATGTCAAAGTGGTCGGAGGTCGTTTGCACCAGCAAGCGGGCGCCTGTATCTGGAATGAGATCCGACAGCAGTGCAGCCGGGTTGTTGACTCCGATTCCATGTGCGGGGGAGGTGACACTTTCTCCCAGGAAAGCGCCCCCGAGTGCAAAGGCTCGCACGGCTACCCCGGTTCGCGACCGGGTGTCAGCGCCGGTGTTTGGGTGAGGCGGACGAGGTGAGGTTAGCAGATGGAACGCGCTTCGAAGCCCTTCGCTGCTGGCTGGCTTGCTGGGCGCAAATCGGGGATTGGTGCCGCGAGCGAGTTCCTCCAGATCGCTGAATCCATCCCCATCCGAATCCGCGCCGCCTAACGGATCCAGTCCGCGCGCCTGCTCGACAAAATCCGGAACGCCGTCGTTGTCCGAATCGATTTCGCTCGCCGTCCTGTTGAAGGTGTAGTCCGCGCGTCCCATGGAGGTGAGTGCTCCGTCACTCCCACGACGGCCATAAAACTCCACGGTGGCATTCCTGAACAACAAGAAAGGCCTGATGTAGACGCTCCAGTCCTGGTCTGGCGATGTGCGATATCGAATCTCCCACGTCCCCGTCCCATTGGTCGTGAAACTCAAACGCTGGGCTTCACCGTAGCGTCCTCCTGAGGGCGAGATGCGCACTTCGCCGTCCACCTGTCCCATGGCGGGGCGTCCGCTGAAGATGGAGATGAACGGCGTATACTGGTTCACCAGCCCGGTCGTTACCCCGCTTAGTGCCGGTCCGAAATCCCGGGTGGTGAAGCCCCCCAGCCCGTTGGATTCACCCAGGAACTGCTGACTGGTCACCCGCACGGTGGGGGAGATGCGCAACGCCGTGCTCCACTCCGGATGCTGCTGCAGCTGCCGCGGACGCGCGGATGCGTTTACAAATGGCTCTGTATCGAAGAGCAACGCGTTCGCCGCACCCGAGAAACGGGTGATCCGTGGTAACCGGCCGCTCGCTCCAAGCACGTATCCGGCTCCATTAGCCAGAAGGATCTGAGCCGAGTCGGATTGGCCGGCAGCGTCGGCGCTGAGCAGAGCAAGATCTCCATCACTCAGCACGACCGCTCCAGAGAAGCGTCCTGAGAACGAACTCACGACACTCGGTGCAGTCACCCCGTCGAAATCGTATATCGTCGCGTTGGTGAGGTTCGTCGTGGAGGGACCGAAAAACGCCAGCAACCGTCCACCAGCCGCTAACGGAAGAGGCTGCAACAGCTGAAGCGGGCCCGACAGCAGGAACTGATTGGAACCACCGAGCTGGAAGTCCGCGCCTGCTTCTCGGACCTGATACCGAAGAAAGCCCGGATCACCGGGTCGGTAAAACAACACCTGGCCCAGCACATTCCTGGGATCGAATCGATGCGCAACAAACTCCGGCCGATTGGGCGCGTTTGATAGCGGTACGGGAAAGTTTAACCGGGTCACCACCGTCCCGGCGCTGAAGTCGAGCAGTTGAAAACTGTCCAAGCCCGTTCCACGCAGCCGGGACATGACTCCGAGTCGTTTTCCCTGCGCCGATTTGATCTCAAAAGTATTCGCCGAAGTGATCCGTTGCGGCAGGGCTTCGTCGATGAGAACCGTAGGGGTGGTCCCTTTGTTGCGCAAAAGCGTGGCGCGCGCGCCCGGGTTCTCTTGAGTGCTTACGTAATAGTCATCATGGGCCGTGTTGCCTGCACCTCCGGAATCGAGCGCGGCAACCAGGTTCGGTCCGATGCCAGGCGGGTAGATAGGCACCGGCACGACACCCGTGGACAGCAGCGCGTCGCGAGGATCGAGGCGATGGATTCGGTTCGCGTCCGGCCCGGTCACCACGATGGAGTCCCAAGTCGTCGAGGTGACACGCCCGACGCTGACGCTGCTGACCTTCGCGATGCCGCTGGCGAACGGGGCCTCCCACACCAATGCGTCGTTACCGTCCCGGAAGGCCACTCGTGCTGCCCCGGTCTGTCTGTCGATCACCACAACATCCAGCTTGCCGTCGCCGTCATAGTCACCGTCGGCGACAAACTCGGTTGGGGTTTCCAACACATAGGCACGACTGGTGCCGGCCGTGAGGATGGTGAGCACGGACACACCGAGGGCGAGCCAACTCAGAGGTGATCCATGGAAACTACGCATTTTCTTCATGGCACCTCCACTTCGTTGGCGACCCCAATGACCTCCGCCATCTCGCCGAGTTTATTGAAGCGGACAAGGGAGTAGCGATACCGCGCACCGCGAATGATGGGCTGCGTGTCTCGCAGATAAAGGCCGCCGCCGCCGAGCGCGCGGGCTCCACGTTCCACGAGAACATAGGGATCGTAGAGCACGCTGCGTCCGCCGTTGAGTCCCCACGCGATGGACTCCATCAGTGGGGTCACCTGCACAGAGTCGCCGCTCACTGAAGGAAAGTCGTCGTTGGGGACCTGTCGACGAAAGAGCATCACGGGAAACAGGGACTCCCCATCTGAATTTGTGGGAACCAGGGCGTTCGGATCCCCGGCCGAGTCCAGTGTTGGTGGGCACTCGATGAGGGATACGGCGTTCCCCAAGGGGCTGATGCGAACAACGATATTGCTGGGACCGTTGGTTTCCCCGCACGGCAGCATCCAGCTGGCGTCGAACGAGAACCTGAAGCTGTTGCCAAGGGGTGGCAGCGGTCTCGCCGGCCAAGGGACAAGTGGCTGGACTGTCTGGGGCGCGCGCCAGATGAACCATTCCTGATTGCTCTCCTCGCTCCGGGCTCCGCTTCGCATCACTGACTTCACCTTCACGATGTAATGCCGACCCGCCTCAACATCGACCGGAATCACGAAACGGTCGCCACTGCCAAACGCGCCACCGGGTTGCGGGGTCAAGAAGCGACGGAACTTCAGCGCGAGAGAATCCAAACCGGAACTGGCGGCGACTTCCGGATTCACAGAGTGGAATTCAGGCAGGGCAGGTGGCGGGATCAGGTCTAGAAACCCCGGAGCGCAATCCTTCCGGATCTCCTGGCCGATGGCTCCGATGCTGACCTCAAAGCGATCGACGTTTACCGAGGGACAGAACCACGAGAGTAACATCTGTGGGGCTTCCTCCGGCTCGAGCGGTGTGATGGGCGACAGTTGTGGGCGAGGCGGAGGCGAGCTTTCGAACGAATACCGGCACCCCAGGCGGGTCATCGGGCTTCCGTTTCCGTGTTCATCCAACGTGGTGGCAAAGTAGCAGACTCTGCCACCCCCGTGCGGGAATGTGTCGTCCAGGCATTGCAACGAACTGAGGTTCGTCAGTTCACGCGAACAGATCAGCTCCAAGGGCCCATCATCAATGCGGCGGTAGACACGCAGTTCCCGACTCCCCGGCGTCGGCTGCACATCGATCTCCACGGGCACCAAGGTTCCATCCGGTCCCACGGGGAAGTGTTCGTTGCAAGGTCGGTTCTTCGCCAGCGCCTCAACCCGTGCAGCGAAGGTGAAGACCACGCGCCGATCCCCCCTGATCAGGTCCAGGGCGAGGACTTGAAAGGCACTACCCGAACCCGAAGTGCCATCCCCAAAGCCGGCGACGGCGGTGATGAAAAGATTCTGGCCAGCTAGCGACTCAGGGACATCGAAAGGATACGCTAGAAACGAGCCCGCCGTGCCGGGGCCGAAAAACAGGCGATCAGAGGTGTATCTCGCTGACACCGTACTGGAGCCGACAGGCCGCACCTCCGCGCTCAGTTCCATCCATTCCACACGCTGGTGGCCACGTACGCCGCCAATGGTGAACTGGAACGAAGCATCCCCCACCGAGGCGTTGGGATTGCCGTTGGTGGTGCGGATCAGGAAGTCGGCCGTCGGCACGAGGCACGCCGTGGTCACGGTTCCCGACGGAGCTGCCGGCCCCGTTCGATCCCGAATGATGCCGAAAGCCGGTGCGCTGTGCGGTGAGAGATTTCCACGGCAGGCTCCACTGTCCTCCGCCCGCACGGTGTACCAAAAGGTCTCACCCCGATCCTTGGGCGACGGCGCACCCGGGCTCGAGTCACGGTAGCTGTTTGTCGCGACTCCCGGTATGTGCGGCACCACCGCGATCAGGTTGTTCGTGGGATTGCCCTGGTTGAGCCGCAACTCGGTGACGTTGGTCCAGCGATACACCCAGTACGCGCGAATGCGTTCCTCATCTGAAGGAAGGTTCGATGCCTGGGGCCAAACCACGCGCAGTTGGTGACGGTTGGAAGTGACCTGCCAGGTGAAGTCGTTCAGCACATCCACGTTGCTCAACGCATTCGGTGGCAGCTGGTCGCAGATCTGCACCTGAGTGCCGCGCGACACAGCGCCGTCGCGCCCCAATACATCCCGAGCTGTGACGAAATAGTAGAAGCGGGCTCCGTTGGTGAAATCGAGCGTAGTGACACTGTTTGGCCGGCCTCGGTCATTGTCGTCGACCACAAAGATCGTGTTTGTGTCGCCGTTGGGGGGCAGAACATTGGCGGCCTCAGCTGGAGTGAACGTTCGGGAGGTCAATAACGGCAGCCGGTTCACCCGTCGTACCGCAGTCGTTTGACCGACACTGGTATTGAGGGCGTTGGGTGCGGGTGGATTCAAGTGCCAGCCGCGGGACTCCGCAAAGTCCTCCCGCACTCGCCAGACGTTGTATCCGTGTTGAAGGAGGCTGAGCCGGCGCAGTGAATCGGGAACACCCCACCGCAGTTGGGCGTTCAGATGTCCCCGGGCATCGGTGTTCGGCATTGCCACCGGTGACCCTGGGGCAGGCAGCACAACCGGGGCGCCTGCCGTGACGGTCACGCGCCCGATCACCGCGCCTTCGGTGGCGGTGCCCTGGTCGAACTCGCGGATCTCGAATGTCGTCACCCCAGGCTCGATCAAGGTCGCGTGTCCGAATCCCAGTGCCATCGCTACACTCGGATGGGTGCGGGCCAGGAGCAGGAGTCGGCCGTAGTGTTTTTGATCAATCAACCCGCCGCGCACCACAGCGGAGAGTTTCTCGGTCAGGGGAAGTCCAGAAGAAACAAACTTGCCGAACAGCGCGTCGATATCCGCACCCAAGACATTGGTGTCATCTCCGATCGCAGCAGCCCGGGCCAACAACGGGGTCAATGTCACCGACTCTGTCTGCAGCGAAACGATGGCGATCCGAGTAAAAGCAGTTGCCGCGCTGGCATCGCCGGTTTTGGCGTAAACGGCATGACTGCGCCCATGAAGCAGCGCCGGCGAGTTGGCCGTCCAGAGAAGGTACGCCCAGTCGCGTCCGCTGCCGGCCTCCCTCACGCTGGTCCCGATGGTGGAGACGAACGGACCCAACGCCTCCTGCGCTCGCAGGTTTGACCCCTGCGAGAGTATGCCGGCCAGCAGGGCTAAACGGCAAACGGCGGTCCGAACGCACCTGGTTAGCCGGCCGCTCAAATGTGTAATTCGGTTCATTTGCAGATTACGGCTCATCGGCGTCCCACCCACCGCCCTCGGTGTATTTCACGCTCGTGCTGCCATCGATGCAGACCTCAAATGGCCAAACCCCGATGCATCCTTCCACGTGCGCCATACCCACAAACCGCATCGGCGAGGACTGACCTAGGGAGGAGAGGTCGAGCGACGGCAGCTCGAGTCCTTGCCGGGCACCAATCATGGTGATATCCCCGCTGGCGGTGAGCGCGCAAAGGACCGTGCCACTAATGCCGGCCTTGATGATTCCGCCGAACCTTGGTCCATCTACAAAATACCAGGATCCTGCGCCCGCGATCATCCGCACCTCCAGAATACAACCGAGGCTGAAGACCGGGAACATTCCTTCGGCGTAGACAAACCCGCCGGTGAAAGGCGCTTCACCAAAGATCTCCTCGGGGTTTACGGCGGTCAGCAGATAGGGACTGACCGAGATTACCGCAATGGTCAGTGGCGTAATGTCACACGCTTTGCCGAAGAACACTCCACCGGCAATCTCAGAAGATCGTCCGAGCCTTACCCTTGCATTGGCCGCGATGTAGTTCTCCTCCTCACCGAACGCGAGCGCAAAGCCGACCTGCTCGATGACGAACCCAGCGAAGTCGAGCGGTCCCCGGGTTTGCAGGGATCCTGCGATGCCGCGCGGACTGCTATCCACCAGCGTGATTTTAGTTCCCACATCCGCACGCAGGCCATCGCTGATCCAATCGAGTTCAACATCCGTCGCACCGAACTTCACCTCCGTGGCTTCCCCTCCATCGTAGAGACATTCCTCCGGTGTGTTCTCGGAGTTCAGCTCCTTGATCTCGAGATAGGCGTTGAAGACCATGTCCTCGGGCACCTTCAGCTTGAACCGCCCGTCCAGCCGGAGCTGACGCAGCGATTCATCCTGGATCTCCGCGTGCCCCTGAAGACGTGAGACCTCGAAGAAGGCGGACAACGTGTCCAGGCCGGGAGCGAAGTTGTTATCCACCTGCACCAGCGAACGACTGATCAGGTTGCGTGCGACGGTGTTGTATTGCGCAAAAACGCTGTTGGCCGCGGAACGGTAGGCGCTATTGGCATCGAAGAGACGATGCTTAATCGATTGGCGCAGTTCCGCCACCGCGGGTTCTGCTGCGAGATGGTTGGCGATCTCGGCCCGAATGCGCGCGCGCAGCTGCGCCGATCCGTTTCCCGCGAACGGATCATCCAGCCGGTAGTTGTAGCTTCCCAGCTCGTCCTGGACTGCGTCCGATGCGTTGGCCGCCGCAGCCTCGAGCCGCAGGGCCGAAGCGCTCCACATGACTTCGAGTTCATCCGCCCATTCCGAGTTCCCCGCCGCGAGCCCCGGCACATACGAAGCCGCCGTGCTGTGCGCGTTGAGCATCAACGATCGGAGCTGCTGGAAACTTGAGGCGTTCTCCGCCAGAGCCGCCTCCACCTCCGGTCCCGCCACGCTCTCTGCGAATTGGGGCGCGGACAATGCCACGAGTTGCCGGATAGCGGCTGCACCTGTGGCCCCTCCGCCGAACGAGTCGGCAGTGCTTTTCATTCCCTCCTCCACCCGTTTCAGCTCCCCTCCCAAGGCAGTGAACAACTGCCCGCCAAGTTGTGGATTACCGAGATAGCGAAGCCTACGTTCAATCGTGTCACTGATGCCGTGATCCCCTAGGAAGTGGTCGTTTACCTTGGTCAACGCCACGTTGCGAAATGCTGCGCGTTCGATCGGAGGAAGATTCTTATGCTCGTCCCACTCCGCGTTCAGGCTGGTCATGAGGTTGTCCACGACCGCATCCACTCCGGCTGCGATCAGCCGGTCAACGAGACGCGTCGGATTGTCGGAAAGTAGGGTGTCCGCAGCTGCTAGCCCGTTCGTGATACCATTGAACGCGGTATCCCCCACAGCCTGACGTAGTGCGCTGGCCGCCCCACTGCCCCCGCCGTTCTCATCCACCAGCAGGTGAGTGAGACTCACGACGGGAAGCCCCTCATAGCGCTGGCCGATGTCGAGGATCGCCTGTTTCGGATCGAGATGGGTCAGTTGATGTTCGGCGGTGAGCAAGAGCAGCGAGGAAGTCACCGGGCGCCAGGTCTGGAACTGGCGAAGGACCGGGTCCCAGCTCAGGGGATAGTCGAAGTCCACCACCTCCAGCCAGTTGCGCTTCGCCCGGGCCCGATACGCTTCACTGTCCCCGCCGTGATACGTACTCATGCTGATACCTGCCGGGAAGCCGCGGTTCGAGGCATCGAAACCCTCGTCGTTGAAGTAGTGTTTCCCCGCCTCTTCCCAGCCAAAGGAACCTCCCTGCCCAGCGGCCGGCCACCCGCCTGCCAGAAATATCTCACCCGTGCCGGCACCGTTGGTGCGCGCACCGGAGTGTAGGTGCACTTTCATGTCCTCGAAAAAAGGCACATTGAGTTTGCCCGCGATGCTGAGGTACCCGTTCGTTGCGAGCGCGAGCTCGTTGGTGGTGAAGTAAGCAGGCGCCACCGGTGTGAGTATCCAGTCACCAGAGCCTTGCGGGCCGGCGAAGCGAAACTGGGAAGGCAGCTCGAAGCGGGAATCCACCCCGGGAAGATTGAATGCAGGCGGGATGAGCGAACCGTTTGGAAAGAACCCCAGAATTCCGGCGAGGGGCTGGCTGACGTGGCTGGCGTGGGCTTGCACCCCGAGAACAAGGTAGGACTCCGTGGGGTCACACTCGGATCCCGGCTTGCCGTCGAACCGCATGGACTGGGGCTGGATGTCGGCGTTCCAGTACTCGAGATGGCGATAGGCGCCGGCGGACGTCAACTCTGCAGATTTCAGGCCGCCCGCGCATGTCAATCGGAGTTCCTCGAAGGGCAATGTAATGTTCGCAGGAAATGGCACTCTGACCGATCCCTCCGTGCGCGAGTCCACGTTCAGCGAGTTCAAGAACGAGAGCCCGTAGTTGTCGAAAGTGAAAGGATATCCCGCCAGGGTAAGGGTTGAGCTGAACGAGCCGGGTACAGCTTCATGAATGCCTGCCACACCAGAAGGTCGCACGTAGTACTTCGACCGGTGGGAGCGGCTGAAGTCGACAGGGGTCCCGGTGATGGTATCGCGTCCCACTCCGCTGCCGGCTGCGGGCGACCGGATGTTGATCCCGGCGTAGTCCGCCCGACCCACTTCGTTATAGCCCGAGGTCAGCGGTCGTTCGATGACCGCCAGATTCGTTGCCGCCACCCCGGTCAGATGCAGCACACCGGGACTGTTCCCGCCATCACTCGTGTCATCCACGCCGCGGAGAAAGTGTCCCGGCATGTGGAAGGAACGATCCGACACGGCGTTCGCGCGGTGTGCGAATGCTCCCGTTTCCGGGGAGAAGCCCCAGCTGAGGTTTTGGATGGGCTCGACTCCCGGCTGCCGCAGACCGATCAATCCGCCATCACGCGTGAAGTTCAGCACACGATTGGATAACGTCAACGAGAGGGAGTTTGTCGTTGCAGCGTCATCGCAGCCTGCGCAGCTGCCTAGATAAGACTGTGTGATGCCTAACACTCCTTCCAGGCGGCTGTCGACACCTGGTGTCACGCTGTTGTTGTCCACTTCCTGACGTCCGCCGTTCGTCCAGACGATGGCAGGGCCGGCTGGGAAATGCGGATGAAACGAGCCGCTCTTGAACGTGGCGATGTAGCTGAGTTGCGCCACTCCCTGAGCGGAGGCCGTGAGTGTGATGTTTCCGTCGAAGCCGTCGATCGCCTGATAATAGCCATCGTTCGCTCGTTTGATCGCAAGCGATGCGGAAGCGAGGGAATTGCTGGCCGTCCGAAGGAATCCCTCATCCAGGGCACGCGTCCCCAGGACGGGCAGGCCTGCGCTGGGCGTGAGGGTGAATCGATGTGTGGTCCGGCTCCACGACAAACGCTCCCCCACGATCAGCATGGGTTTGGATTCGCTACTTGCGACGAAAGAGCCCGCATGGACGAGGTTCGTGCGAGGTTCGAGCGCGTCATTCAATCCCACATCCTGAAAGACGAACTGCGATTCCAAGGTCCGGGTCGCACCGTAGTTGGTAGAGAGACCGAATCCTGCGGGTAGAAAGAAGCGCAGGTCTGCGGTGGCACCGCTCGGACTTACCGTGACGGTGTGGCGTCGAATCCTGAAGTTGCCGTTGGTGAAGTAGTCCCCTCCCGATTGGGCGGGCACTATAAGACTGCCACCAGCCAGGCTGGCATCGCCATCAGCACGAAGGAGGAAGAGGCGAGGCCCCGACAGATCAAAGTCGCGTTCTGGCGCCCCGTTCAGCACCGCCCGCCCGTCAAGGTTGACGTTCAGGTAGTCTGCCGCGGACGGGGTGGGAAGGGCGACCGGTTCGCCGATCAGATTCGTGAGGGTCGCGGTCACATCCCCGAACCGCAGCGTGCCACTAAGATGGCGCAGCCGGGTGGCGGAGGTCGTCCATGCGGGAAACTCCGTCGCCGCCTGTCCCGCCACATTCGTCAGGGACAACGTGACTTCCAACCGGTAGCGGTTGCTCACCGAGTCCAGCTGCTGTCTCGGTCGGAACGAAATGGTCCTTCCGAATGTCTGGTCGTGAGGCTCCCGGGGAGAAGAACTCTGAAAGTTCAACATGCTAACCGTGAAATTGGTGGAGGATGGAGTTGTCGCGACCGCAGCGCCATTGGTGTCCAGCAGTCGCCATGAGAGACGGACTGGAACGTTCCCCGCGACCTGGGACGCATTGAAGTCGTCATACCTCACCAACTGGAACCTGTTCGTGACTTGGAATGTTTGCTCCCCACCGATCGAATCGATCGCGTAGGTCTTCTTCCACGCAGTGCTCTCCACGGCGCCCAGTACGTTCAGGGCGGCATCGCCGCTGACGAGATTTGTGAAGTGCCAGAACTGACGCGGAGGGGTGTTGCTGGAGTTGTTGCGTGAGATGCCCCCGACACCCACTTGGAGGCGAACCCGGTAGTCTGTGAGCGGCTGCAGGGCCTCGGCCGGTCTGAGGGAAAAGACGTTGGTCCGGCTCAGCCGACCACCGCTTAGCGCTCCGGGTACGGAGACCGAGTTGGTGAAGCGATAAACAGTTCCTGGAACGCCAGCTTCGTTGAAAAGGCTGACCGGCGTTGACCCATCCAGCAGCTGCAACTGGTACTCGGTAACCCGGGGCGATGGGAGGACGGCGTCGTTGCTCCATTGAACCACTGATCGAACCTGCACCGCGTCCCGGTCCGTTCCTGCAGCATTCGTAAGGGCATCAGAGGCAATGAGGTATGGACTCGTCTGGGGGATGGACAGGGAAGTGATTCCCTCCGAGACCGCGGCAAACAATGGCGTTACGGCCCCCAACCCCATGAGGACAATAACACATAACTTCATCCTGACAGGATTTTGCTTTTTCAAAGCGTAACAACCATAGCGGTCCGGAGAGGGTGGGGCAATGAGAATCCTCCCCAGCCCGGCCAGACAGAGCACGGCACTTTGCTCGGATTGGGGATTATTCGTTACAGACTGTCACAACCCCTTTTTAATCCGTGTCATCCGTGAAATCCGTGGTTGGTCCATTCCCGCTTTTTGGCTAAACCTAACTCTCGAAGTATTGTCACGAGCGTCATTCGGCGCGACGACGTGACCTCAGCCCTGTCCGCCAGCGAGCTCGATCCGAACTCGGAACAGGATGAGTCCATCCGATCGGACGGGATGCACAGAGCGAGCCGCCAGCCCGTCGCCGGTCCGCTCGGATTCGGGGCGCCATTCGCTGCCTGGCAGTAGACTACGGGTCTCGATGAGATATCTCCTCCCGATCGCGGTCGCGAATTCAAAGGACAGCATCCCGCCCTCGAGTCCAAGGGCTACCAGCCTGAACCTCGACGCCGGGTCACGCGGATCGGTGTCGGCCACATACTCGGCCCAAGCCGTGGCGTTGTCCCCGTCAAGATCGGAGTCGGCGTCAGAAGCATCATTGGGGTTGAGTCCGGTGGCTCTTTCCCAATCGTCTGGCATGAGGTCCCCGTCCGTGTCCGCACTCAGCGGTGCAGCCGGTAAGGCCTCGAAGGCACCAACGGATGGGACATCGGCATAGCAGGCCATCAGGAGATCGCTCTTCAGAAAACCAAGCTTCAGACCCTTGGCTGCGGCGGGGCTATTCGTCGGCACCGAATAGTCCTGGGCTGTAGCATCTCGAAAACGAGGGTCCGCCCCATAAATCCCATTCCGTTCACCGACGGGAAGTGCGGGTCGTGATTGAGAGGGCTGGTTGAACGCATACCAGAGATTGTTCTCGAAGGTGAATGTGGCGGGTGCCGTGTTGCCCCCGACGTTCACATGCGTGCTGATGACGGAGCGATCATAGAAGATGAGGTTGTTGACCACACGGTTGCTGGCGGAAGGCAGGAAGGTGTATCCGCCTGATGAGACCGTCTCCTGCAGGATCCGGACAACCCATCGGCTCGGCGAGACAACTGTGTTATTGGCCGCGACGCAGTCCACCGCTCCCACGAAGGCGAGTGGGGCATCCGATCCGATGAACAGATTGGCCAGGACACGAATATTCCGGGCCTCAACATTGGCGCCCGGCTGCACAAGCGGCGGGCGAAAGAACTGAAATCCGGTCGAGCCCCCAATGTTCACTGCCCTGCCCCCTCCATTCAGAATTCGGTTGCCTCGGATCTCGATATCCTCGCTCCCACCCTTGCATTGAATCGCATTGCTCCCCATATCGACGAAGGAACAACCGACAATCAGACCGCGGTGGCAACCCACATGATCGATGCCGCTGCCTCCCGCGCTCATTCTCTGAAACGCGCACCCAACGACAAAATAGTCATTGATGCCGGACAGCTTCAGACCGTCATGGTTGCCGCCGGTTCCGATATCTTGAATCTGCAGGTTCCTGAACAGGAGATGGCGGCTGGCATCCGGGTTGCCATAATCGCCCCCATCATCACAGTTTATCCCATTCGCCGTCGCACCAATGACGGAAAGGTTCTCGAGCACCAAGTAGCTCACCCGGGACATTTGCAGCCCGGTCGTTCCCCCGCGGAGGACAGGAAGCGCTTCCCCCGGGACACCACCGATCCAGATGGGTGCAGCCGGTGTGCCACGGACATTGCTAAGCGACAAGCCGCCGTTGTAATTGCCGGGCAGCAATCGGATCGCATCGCCCGGCCGCCATCCCTGCAATGCGCGCGTGAGGGTCTGAAACGGCTTCGTTCGACTGCCGTCGCCAGTGGTGTTACTCCCAGAAGGCGCTACGAAGAGCTCACGAAGCGGCAGTCGGTCGTCAGCGAAGGTGCGGATCGGGTCACAGGGGACAGCGCCTTCAACGGTTGCCGCCCCCAGGAAGGCAGCCAGCAGCCAAGCCATCTGCCGCCAGCTAGTCTGCCGCCGGGCAGTCCCACCCTCGGCAATCCAGAGGCGCTTACTTCGTTCAGAGCTTGGTTGCAATTCCTTTTGAGAGCTCCTGACTTTGGGGTTCGGGGTCATTCTAAACCATGGGCTGCACAGCATCGGGTGTCAAAATAGATCTTGGTGCACTCGCTCGCTGGGGTGTGATTAGAAGCGGGTGAGATTTAGTTTGAACTCAGCGGGCACTGCCGTGCGATGGTGCGGACTTTCAACCCTCAGCGTGTGTGGGGTGACGAAACCTGGGGTTGTCAGCCCAGGTAACGACCCCCTCCCATCAAGTGCTGAAAGCCCAGCATAAGGCCGTCGAGTCCGTCAGGACTTCACCACCTTTTTGTCTCTTGACACAATGCACCAATGGGCGACCCCAACGGCTTTACACCAGGGTGGCAAAGGGATTTCGCGAAAGAGTGCGCCGGCGAGGACGCAACCGTTTTACGGGCTTGTTGTCCACACCGACGCGGCACGGGAGCAAACAACACTCCAATGCAAGAGGGGCACACCAGTCAATCTTGATGGGCATCGTTTGTGTGATAACCTCATGCTATCCCACGGGTGGAAGTGGCGGCTATTGGCAGGACTGCCATTCGAGCCTCAGTGAAACGACTAGCCGAGGATTGCCAGCGATGGAGGAGAGCGGCTACAACTCCGTGGTAATTGGCGCGGCGACCGCATTCCGGCGATGCGACCGCGCCAATCCTGATGAACAATATCGAGATCATCATCTGTCTGGTCCTGCTCTTCATGGCGGTGCCGGACGCGTGCAAGAAGCTGGGTCGCCCGGCGCTGGCGTTAGTTCACGCTTCGGTTCATGATGGGAAACGTCTGGAAGAGTACGTGGCGCCCATCAGCCATCGCTTTCTCATCCCGGTGTTCTTCGTGGCCTTGGGGTTGGAAATCAACTGGCGCTTGTTCCTGGACGAACCTGTGCTTCTGGCGGTCGCCACCGCGTTTGTGCTGCTCGCCGCGCGCGAGGTGTTGCATCGCCGCTGGCTCAAGACCGACGGCGACGGGCGTGCGTTCCTCCTACTCTGTCCAAACCTGACGATTGTGGCGCTCGCCGCCAAAGCCATGCTCGACCATGGCACCGATGCGCGCCTCACGGCGTGGCTGGTAATCACTGGATTGTTCATGACGATCTCGGCAATCCTGGTGCTGCCAATGGGGACGGAGGCAAGAACTGCCAGCGACGATCCGCATCAGGAAGGCCCCGTCATCAACTCTGTGGCATCGGGCGCCGCCTCCACTGCTTCGGTGAGAGAACTCAAGGGTAATGGCTAAATCTACGCCCCAAGCCACTTCAACCCCAGCGCCGCCAGCCCGAGGAAAAAGAAGAACCCGGCCACATCCGTCACGGTCGTGAGGAAGATGCTGGAGGCGAGGGCGGGATCGAGCTTCACGGATTTCAATCCCAACGGAATCATCACGCCGGCGACCACGGCGGCGAGTTGGTTTAGCACCATCGCCACACCCGCCACGAGGCCGAGCGTCGTGCTTCCTTTCCAAAGCCATCCGATGAGGCCGACGACCAGACCGATGGCCACCCCGTTGACCAGGCCGAGGATGATTTCTTTGGTCAGCGCCTTGCGACCGTCGCCGGGTGCGAGTTCGCCCAGCGCCAGGTCACGGATGATGATGGTGAGGGTTTGCATCCCTGCGTTGCCGCCTTGTCCAGCGACAATCGGCAGAAAAACAACCAGTGCGGTCCATTGGGCAATGGTGCTCTCGAACAGGCCGACGGTGAAGGCCGCGAGAAACGCTGTGCCAAGATTGATGTAGAGCCACGGGAGGCGCCGCTTCACGGACACTTGCCACGGCGTAAGCGCGCGTTCCTCGCCGGAGAGACCGACCATCAACTGCATGTCTTCGGTCGCTTCCTTGCGCGCGATCTCCAGCGCGTCACTCGCCTTCACGACACCAACGAGTTTGCCTTCCTCGTCGAGCACGGGCAGGCCGAGGTAATGGTAATGCTCGAAGGTGCGCGCCAGTTCCTCTTGGTCGTCCGTCACGCGGACGAACTTCACTTCGCGGTTCATGATTTCGATCATACGCCGCTCGGCTCGACGGAAAACTAGGTCACGTAAGCTCACGATGCCTACAAGGCGCTGCGTGGTATCGGACACGTACAGGTAGGCGATGTCCTCCGTGCGCTCCTCCTGCGCGCGGGCGCGGAGCAGTTCACGCACTTGTTCCACCGTCATGTAATCTCGCAGCATGATGAAGCGGTTCGACATGATGCCGCCGGCGGTGTCCTCGGGATACTTGAGCAACGTTCGGATGGCGGCGGCCGCATCCGCGGAAAAGGCGGCGAGGGTCTCGCGGCGCTGCGCCGGCGCCAGGTGTTGGAGCACATCTGCCGCGTCCGACGCTGCGACATGTTGGAGCAGGTTGGCAAGTGATGGCGGTGCCATCGCGCCGAGCAGATCAGGCAACCGTTCCTCCTCCAGATCGGCCAGGGCGGCGGCGGCTGTCTCCGGCGGCAGTTGCTGGAGCAAGGCACGGGCCTCGCGGGGATCGAGGCGTTGCAACCGGTCCGCCAGATCCGCGGCGTGCAGGCTTACGTATTCGTCGAGGAAGACAGGTGTAGTCTCAGGCATGGCGGTGCGAAGTTTAGGATGTATGTATCCGCGAGGAAGGCGGCGTTCTGCCGCCGTAAAAAGTTATTCACCGTCCGCCAGCCGTTCTGAGGAAAAGTCCAGCTGGTCGCCCAACGGGCCGTCCTCGCGCGACGGCGGCGCGGCCACTGCTGGCTGGAAGCTGGTGACGAATTGGAACAGATCCGGCCGGCGATCCAGCCGGGGGGTGACGGTACCGCTGCTGCGCGAATCGTGCAGGCTGTCGAGATCTAGGTCACAGATCAGGACCGTCTCCTCGTTCGAGTCGGCAAATCTTCAATGACGGCGACAACCGTGTGAAAGTTAGCGAGCTGGCTGCTCAGGTCGGGCCACGCTAGTAGGGTGCCAGGCCGCGCCGGCTGAGGCTTGGCCGCTTGCTTCACCCCATTCGAGCGCCGCGCACTCGGCAGCTTTGCCAGCATGTCCAGTATTCGTGGCACGCAAGAAGCGTAGAATGGAGCAAAAATAAATGCAGCAACGAAATGCTGGCTTCTAATCGTTTCACTGAGGCCGGCGTGGGAGTGCAGCGAATTGCCAGGGGCTGGACAGGGGAGGGTATTTTCTCAGACCATGGCACCCGCACTGTCTCAATTGAAGGGTTGGCTTCCCAGACGCTTGATTCTGGAACAAACCGATGAACATTCACTGCGGACACACCTGCGCGAGCGTGGACTCAAAACAGTACTGGAAGACGGCTTGGCCAAAGTCTTCGAGGGCGTGACCTCGCTGAGCGAGATCCAACAAATGGGCGCGCATGCCGGGTTTCAGCCCGCGAACCGAGAATCAACCAAGCGCAGACGGGAGAAACGCCAAAGACCGCGTAACGAAGGAAGGCAACACTGAGTTTATGGTTACCAAAGACAACCTGCGAGTCTATCTCGCCATCAAGAAGGCCGACGAGCGCTCGCACATCGAGGACACAATGGTGCTCGACGGCATCGAGGTGCGAACATTCGGCAGCGCCGGCGACCTCTGGCTGGCGTTTCAGGAGAAACCCGCGCGGCTCATCATCAGCGACCGACGGTTCATTGATGGCTTCAGCGGCCTGGACCTCGCTCAACAGATTCGCAAACACCACATGCTGCCCTATGTCTATGTCGTGGTGTTGAGCAGCCTGAGCCATCTCAAAGAAATCAAGGATGGGCTGGTTGCAGGCGTCGATGACTACCTGGTCAAGC
Source organism: Verrucomicrobiales bacterium (assembly GCA_016793885.1). Taxonomy (NCBI): domain Bacteria; kingdom Pseudomonadati; phylum Verrucomicrobiota; class Verrucomicrobiia; order Verrucomicrobiales; species Verrucomicrobiales bacterium. The sequence goes on along the minus strand of JAEUHE010000200.1, from coordinate 49,720 downwards.
CCTACAACCGCTTTCAACTCCGGACGCGCGTGCTCGTCGGCATGCGCTGGCTCAACTACATCGACTCGCTCTACGAAAGCAAACCTTCAAAGCAGTGAACAGGACAGCAGACAATCAAAGTAACGGCGGAACTGCACGAATCCGCGCCCACTTGGAGTCGCTTTACGGCGCACACGCGGCCAGTGGCGTCACGGCGCAGGTCTTGCAGTTGCTTGATGAATTCCGGCCTCGTCTGCCGCAGCTTGTCGCACGGATTGGACAGTCGTTCGACCTGATGTTCGACGCGGTCTTCAACCACATGTCCGCGCAGGGCGAGTGGTTCTTAAAATTCCCCGCGGACACTTCGGTTTACCGAAACTTCTTTGTGACGGACGAAGGCAGCCCGGATTTCTCGCAAGCCGTCCGCACTCGCGCACTGCCATTGCTTGCCGCGTTTCAGAGTGCCACCGGACTGCGCAAGGTTTGGACGACGTTCAACGCGGACCAGGTTAACTTGAATTTCAAGAACCCGGAGGGGCTGTTGGCCACACTCCGCGCGCTGCTGTGCTACGTGGAGGAAGGCGCACGGTTCATCCGGCTCGATGCGATTGCCTATCTATGTAAGAGCATCGGCACCTCGTGCATTCATTTGCCGCAAACACACTACGTCGTCCAACTATGGCGCGCGGTGCTTGATGAAATCGCCCCGCACGTCCTGCTGATCACGGAAACGAACGTGCCGCACACCGACAACATTTCCTACTTCGGCAACGGCACGAACGAGGCGCAGTTGGTTTACAACTTCGCGCTGCCGCCACTGGTGCTCCATGCGCTCCTGCGCGCGCGACGCCAACACCCCGCATTTCATCCGAGTGGAGCCCAGCAAGTGCTGTCTGGCGACCCGAGTATGTTCGCCGTGTTTCGGATTTCACTCGACCGTAGCGAGCGCGTGTTATGCTTGCACAATCTTGCGAACGAAACGCTCGAAATCTCGCTGCCTTCGGAAGAATTGGGGGGAGAGCGATTGTGGGTGAACCTGATTAGCGAACGTGTTCATCGAGCCACTTACCGAGGCGATTTGTCGTTTACACTGCGTCCTTATGATGTCCTCTGGCTCAACGCAGGCTGCATCGGCACCACAGACCGTGACCAGTTTTTTCTTTGCGCATGAAACTCACCATAGAACATCTAATGGCCCGCAGCGGCGTGAAGTTCGGCACCAGCGGCGCCCGTGGGCTTGTCGCTCAGATGACGGACCTGGTCTGCTATGCCTATACGCGCGGCTTCATCCAATACCTCGAAAGCTGTGGCGAACTAAAGAAACAGCGCGAAACCGTGGCCGTGGCCGGCGACTTGCGTCCGAGCACCAGCCGGATCATGGAGGCGGTGCTTCGCGCCGCGGAAGACGCCGGCTATACTCCCGTCAATTGCGGCGAGATCCCGTCGCCAGCAGTAGCGTATTACGGCCTGCGCCGAGGCGTTCCCGCCGTGATGGTCACCGGAAGTCACATTCCCGCCGACCGCAACGGCATTAAGTTCAACAAATGCTCCGGCGAAGTTCTCAAAGACGATGAAGCCGGAATCACCGGCCAGGCCGTCGAAGTGGACGACGCTCTATTCGACGCATCCGGCGCGTTCCGGGAACCCGCAGTCCGTCCGCGCCCGATGCAAGCCGAAGCCGAGAACGCGTACCTCGCACGTTACTTGGATTTTTTCCCCGCCGATGCCCTGAATGGATTGCGCCTGGGCATTTACGAGCACTCGGCCGTCGGACGCGATCTGCTGGCGAAGATTTTTGGCCGACTCGGCGCAAAGCTCTGGGCACTGCATCGCTCGGACGAATTCGTCCCCGTTGACACCGAGGCCATTCGCGACAAGGACGCCCGCCTGGCCCGCGATTGGGCGAAGGAATTTCAGTTCGATGCCATCGTCTCGACGGATGGCGACAGCGACCGGCCACTGCTTGCCGACGAGCATGGCGAATGGCTGCGAGGTGACATCCTCGGAATTCTCGCGGCGAAGTTCGTCGGGGCCGATTCGGTGTCCACTCCCGTCAGTTCCAACACCGCCGTCGAAAGGTGCGGCTTCTTCAAACAAGTCCTGCGCACGCGCATCGGTTCGCCCTACGTGATCGCCTCCATGTTGGAGGAGACGGCCAGGGGGGCGAAATGCGTCGTGGGCTACGAGGCCAACGGTGGCTTCCTGCTCGGGAGTGCTGTCACGTGGCCGGATTCCGGAGCTCCGCTTCTGCCGTTGCCGACGCGCGACGCCGTCCTGCCCATTCTCGCGTGCCTCGTCGAGGCGCGACGCCAGGGGAAAACTCTCTCCACGCTGGTGGGATCGCTTCCACGCCGCTTCACCGCCAGCGGGCTGCTTCGCGGTTTTCCGGTCGAGCAGAGCCGGGCGGTCATCGGTTTGTTTGAGGCCGGGCATGAACGCGCCGCCGCCAGACACTTCGGCGCGAAGTTCGGCGAAGTGGCATCGCTGGACCTCACCGACGGCACGCGCATCACCTTCGCGAGCGGCGACATCGTGCATCTGCGTCCGTCCGGCAACGCGCCCGAGTTCCGGTGTTACACCGAGGCTGCGTCGCCGGAACAAGCGAAGGAGCACAACGAAACGGCGCTGCACATCGTCCGCTCCTCCCTCCTGACCGAAGCCCGGTCGAGCGCCAGTCACAAACCGAAACCCTGATTCCTATGTCCGACTTTTTTCAAACCGGCGCCATCGCCACGCTGCACCACCTCGGCAAGCCCGATGTCTTCCGGCTCGAACGGGAGCTAGAGGAGTTCAAACAAGGAGACGCCCATTGCGCTCATCCTGCCGTGCCACATCGAGGAACTGGGGACGACCGCGCTCCGTTTCATCAAAAAGCACGGGCTGAACGACGAATTCATCGACAGCCATTATCAGATGGCCGATTATTATCGCGCCGCCGACTTGTTCGTCCTCTCCAGCTGTTACGAGCCGTTTGGAATGACAGCCATCGAAGCGATGGCGTCGGGCACTCCGACGGTGGTGACCGTCCACGGCGGATTGTATCGCGCGCTGACCTTTGGTCGGCACGCGCTCTTTACCGATCCGTTAGACAAAGAGGATCTGGGCATCACCATGATCAACGCGTTCCGGCACCCGCGGCTGCGCAACCGCATGGCCCGGATGGGCGCTCACAAGGCCCGCAGTCTTTTCACGTGGACGGGCATTGCGCAGCAACTCATCGCGACCGTGGAGCAGCGCCCCGGCGCAGCGCTCGTGCTCGCCTGCAATGAATGGGATGAACCCTGGAATGACGCCGATTAAACTCTTCTGTTCGGACCTCGACGGCACGCTGCTCGGCAATCCCGAGTCCACGCGCCGATTCAAGGATGCGTGGGATTCCCTGCCGAAAACCACGCGCCCACGTTTGTGCTACGCCACGGGGCGGCTGGTGCAGGATGTGATCGACTTGTTGGCGACGCGCGTTCTGCCGTGGCCGGATTACATCATCGGCGGTGTCGGCACGCAGATTTACGACGGCCAGCGCAAACGTTCGCTGAACGAGTTCAACCAGCGATTCCGGCAAGGATGGGATTTGCAGAAGATCGAGGTGATCGTCGGCAACTTCCCCGGCGTCTCACGCCAGCCGCCGCAATTCCTGCACCCTTACAAGTCGAGCTGGTATCTACATCAGGCGACACCTCAAGTCCTCGCCACGCTGGAAAAGCAACTGGCCGAAACCGGGCTGCACGTCACCGTGGTCTATTCCAGCGCGCGCGATCTGGACGTGCTGCCGATGGATACAAACAAGGGCGCGGCCCTGGCCTGGCTGTGCGAACGAATCGCGGTGGATCCCGCAACGGCGCTCGTCGCCGGCGACACGGGAAACGACGCCAGCATGTTCCTCCTGCCCGGCGTGAAGGGCATCATTGTTGAGAACGCCCAACCGGAGTTGATTGAGGCCGTCGTCAAAATTCAGACCTTTAATGCCACGCGGGTCATGGCGGAAGGGGTGCTCGAAGGTCTGCAACACTTCGGAGTCATTCCCGAAACGCCGCGAGCGCAGTCGTCCTCGCTGGCCGCCGGGGAAATGGACCCGACACTGCGCATGTTGTTCACCGACGCCGCGCTCGGCTCACTCACGTCGGAGGAGCGCGACCTCATCGCCACGGGTTATCGCCACGCGCTCCTCACCGTCCGGAAAAACATCACGCCGCTCGGATTCTCCGCCTGCTCGCTCGCGGACAACGAAGTTACCGGCACCGATGTGAACTATCGCAGCGTATGGGCGCGCGACGGCGCCATCACCATCGTCGGCACGATTGAACTGGATGATCCCGACATCCGCGGCGCGCAAAGGGACACCCTGCGCACCCTTTTCACCCATCTCGCCGCCAACGGGCAGATGCCGGCCAATGTCCGCATCGACGACGGCACGCCGGATTACAGCGGCGTGGGCGGCATCTGCTCCATCGACAGCGCGCTGTGGGCCATCGTTGCCTTTCACGCCTACGTGCGGAAGACCGGCGACCTCGGCTTTCTGGCTGAATACAGCGAGCGGCTCCGGCGCGTGATGAACTGGCTCGGCGCGCTCGACAGCAATAACGACGGCCTGCTCGAAATCCCCGAGGCCGGCGACTGGACCGATCTCTTCGGACGCAGCTATCACGTCCTCTATGACGAAGTCCTGTGGTATCGCGCCACGGTGGCCTACAGCCGGTTGCTCGAACTGGGGAGATGCTTCGATGAGGCGACTGATTATCTGCGACGCTCGCAGGCGCTGCGCTCAAAGATTCTCGAAGTCTTCTGGCCTTCGACCAAGTCTGTGACCAGCCCACACGCCTTTAGTTTCGCGCAATCACAATTCTCCGTCGGCGACGCCAGTTACTTGCTGGCCGAAATTACGCCCTTCGGCTTCAACTGGCGTTGCGACGTGCTAGGCAACGTGCAGGGCTTCATCTCCAACGTGCTTGATGTGGATCGCGCGCGCACCGCGTTCAAGTTCATGTGGGGCGTGGGCGTGAACGAACCATACCCGGTGGTGAACCTCTATCCGCCCGTGCAGTCCGGCGATCCAGACTGGCGTTCTTACTACACGGTGAATTTGTTGAACCTGCCCGGCCATTACCATAACGGCGGCATTTGGCCGTTCATCGGCGGCATGTGGGTGCGGTTCATTCACAGGCTTGGCCTCTACGAAGTGGCCTGCCGCGAGTTGCTCAAACTCGCGAAGCTCAACCAGCTTGGGAAAAGCCAGGAATGGGAATTCAATGAATGGATTCACAGCCGGACAGGCCGTCCGATGGGCAAGTGCTTCCAAGCCTGGTCCGCTTCTTCCTACATCCACGCCTGCCAGGAATTGCAGATCAACCCGGACCAGTTGCCGCGAGAGTAACGTCGGCACTGAAATGGTTTGCGTGTCACATCAGCGCAAGCCATCGCCCCGACTCCGTCCAGTTCCCGGTTGCCTCGGAGGCAACCCGCATCCAGCTCGGCAGTTTAGACTTCGGCTGGCTTGGGCGTCGCGGCCCGCGTGGGAAACCGTACCGAGCAGCCAGTCCAGCGCCTCCTGGCCGTCCTTTACGTGAACGATGGAATTGGCCAGGTGGCGCTTGTGCAGCGTGCGCAACGTCATCTCCGCGTCGCACGGGCTATCTTCGACCAGTAGAACTTCGACCTCAGTATGATTGCTCATTAGTTAGTTGTTTTCGTTTCGGCAGGGTGAAATAGAAAGTAGCTCCCTGATTCAGTTTTCCTTCGGCCCAGACCTTACCTCCGTGGCGATGGATGACGCGTTGGACCAGCGCCAGACCCACCCCCGTGCCCTCAAATTCCTCCTCGGTGTGCAGCCGGTGGAAGACACCGAAGAGCTTGTGGGCGTATTTCTCGTCGAAGCCGACAGTTGTCCTTGACGTAGCGGGGCGAATAGGGGTCACGGGGCGAATAGGGGTCAGATCTAATTAATTGACATTTGAAACGTTCTGCGAGGAGATAGCGAACATGGCCAGACCATTGCGGATTGAAGTGAGTGGAGGATTGTATCACCTGACCGCCCGAGGTAACGAACGGAAGCCTATCTATCGGGATACTCGAGACCGGGAACATTTTCTAGAACTGTTGTCCGAGCTTCCGAGTCGGTTTGGCACTCTGCTGCACGCGTGCGTACTCATGAACAATCACTACCATCTGGTGATCGAGACGCCTGAACCAAACCTGAGTCGAGTGGGACAATGGCTCAACGTCAGTTACGGGATGTGGTTCAACTGTCGACACGATCGATCCGGGCATCTGTTCCAAGGGCGGTTCAAGGCGGAGCTGATTGAAGACGACGCTGGCCTGATGGAGGTGGTGAGGTATGTACACTTGAACCCAGCTCGGGTTGGCCGGTTGGGTCTGTCTCAGCAGGATCGCGCCCGACAAAGGACCGCCGCCGCCATCGCCCGCGATGAACGGCTCGTTGAAGAACGGCTGAAGGTTCTTCGGGAGCATACCTGGAGCAGCTATCCGGCTTATCTGGGCAAGGTGAAACCGATGGACTGGCTTAACCTGGAACGCGTCATGAGTTGCTACAGCGGTAGATCCCTATCCCAGCAACGAGAAGCGTTACGAAAGTATACCGAGGATCCAGTGCGGGAAGGGATGGTGGAATCCCCGTGGGAACGGTTGATCGGCGGGGTGATATTGGGGAGCGAAGATTTTGCGGCACAACTGCGCAATCAGGTGAAGGGGAGTCGACGGGAGCAGAAGAGCTTGAAGGTTTACGATGAGCGAGTCACATGGGATCGGATCGTCAAAGCGGTGGAGTCGGTCAAAGGGGAGGATTGGGAGGCGTTTAGGGATCGATATGGAGACTGGGGACGCGATGCGGCATTGTACCTGGGGCGGCGGCAGGGACGGATGAAGTTGACCGAGTTGTCTGAAATGGCGGGTGGGATCGACTATGCGGCAGTGGCAGGAGCCATCAGTCGCTTGGGCAAAAGGCTGGCAAAGGGCGACCTACGAACCGAAATGATGAGGATTCTGTCCCAATTGTCGAAGAGTTAGGCCTGACTCCTGTTTTGATTCTGTCAGGAAAACAAGGGGAGACGCGGAATCCTTAGGAAAAGTGGTCGGGGCGGTGAGATTCGAACTCACGACCTCTTGTACCCGAAACAAGCGCGCTACCAGCCTACGCTACGCCCCGTACCGGCCATTATGAATGCCCGTATCTGGACTGAATTGCAATGGCGATTTTCAAGCTTCTACAAACATCGTTTACACCCCCACGAAGCCAGCCTATCATGTACACTCGTGAACGTGACGGCTGACAAAAAACCACGGGTGGTGCTCGGCATGAGCGGGGGGGTGGATTCTTCCGCCGCTGCCGCCCTGCTGATCGAGCAGGGCTATGACGTGGTCGGCATCACTCTCAAACTCTGGCCTCAGGACTGCGTGTCCCGCGCCGAGGACAAGTGCTGCGGACCCCAAGCCGTTACCGACGCCCGCTCGGTCGCCCACAGCCTCGGTATCCCGTATTATCTCATCGACGAAGCCCAAGAGTTTCAGGCTCAGGTGATTGGCTACTTCGCCGAGGAATATAAGGCCGGCCGCACCCCTAATCCGTGCGTGATGTGCAATGAGAAGCTGAAATTCGGCTCCCTCATCGGCCGGGCTCGTAAATTAGGGGCCGACCTCATCGCGACCGGACACTACGCGCGTGTGGAACGCGATCTCCAAAGTGGCCGGATGCTGCTCAAACGAGGGAGAGATCTGCGCAAGGATCAAAGCTATTTCCTCTTCAGCCTGCGCCAGGAACAGCTGTCCCATGTTCTCTTCCCCTTGGGCGACCTCACCAAGAGCGAGACCCGTGAGGTCGCACGTGACTGCCAGCTGAAAACCGCCGACAAGGAAGAAAGCATGGAGATCTGCTTTGTTCCCGATAACGATTACGGACGCTTTTTGCAGCAGGCCCAGCTCGTGTCCAAGCATCGGGGTGACATTGTCGACACGACCGGACGCAAGATCGGGGAACACGAGGGGATTGAGTTCTACACGATTGGCCAGCGCAAAGGACTGGGACTATCCTCCCCCACCCCGCTCTATGTCATCGAGTTGGATGCCGTCAACAACCGGGTCGTGGTAGGGAGCGAGACCCTTCTTGACCGAGCCGAACTGGTGGTCGAGCGTTGTAATTGGATCCCATTCGCGACTCCCCCGACCAGTCTCGAGGCCCTGGTCAAGATCCGCTACAATCACCCAGGCACTCCGGCCACCATCGTCCCGCTGCCCGGCGATCGAGCCTCCATTCGTTTGCACACCCCGCAACGGGCTATCACCCCCGGACAGGCCTGCGTGTTCTACCAGGACGACTTGGTCGTGGGGGGAGGCTGGATCACCCGGCAAGGAATGCCGAGCAGCCTCCCTGCTGGCGGCTCGTAAAAGCCGTTGTGTCCCAAGAAAAGGATGGGTAACCTCTTCGCCATGTCAGAAATTGTAGATTTTGTGAAGCACGGTGCGGCCGCCATTACGCCGCTGGTCGTCGAGAAAGTTCTCCGTCAGCTGCCGATCTGGAAAATCGAGTTCACGCAGATCAATGCGCCGCTGTTCCCGCATCTCGTGGATCAGCTTGAGTTCTTGGCCGACGTCGTAGAGGACTCAGCTGAAGGGGCCTATAAAGACCTGCCCTATGTCGCTTTCGCCGAAGCCGTGTTCGCTCTCACTTACTCCAACAAACAGGTCGGCATCATTCCTAATTTCACCCCGTTCATGAGCCGAGCCGACGATTCCAGCGTCGTCCGAGCCGTGCTCCTCCAAAATGAGAAGGCGTTCGCCGGGTATGCCCACAAGCACGGCGTCGACTGGAGCAAGGTGACCAACAACCCTTGAAGCGACCGACGCGGACCTCAACGAGAGTATCAGGTCCGGATGCTCTAGGTTCCGACGGTAGCCGCTGCGAACGAGCAGACAGCATCGCTCAACGGAGACACGGACGAAAGGGTCCCATTCAGATCCCATCAGCCTGCTTTTGCAGCGGGGCTGGCGTACAAAAAAAGCGGGCATCGCAAAATGCCCGCTTCAACCCAAACAACCAAACGTACCCCCTTTTCCTCTCCGAAAGTCTCGGTCTAGGCTTTCGCCGGCCTCTCGAGGCGTGCATTGCTGCCCCGATTCGCAGGAAGAAACCAGCTACTAATAATCAGGACGCGGGCACGCTCTGATTTGTTCAAAATTCTTTTTCGATTCCGCTTTCAGAAAAGGAGGTCATAGTAGGGGCCGGTCACATATCCATGCGCATCACGAATTTAAATCCAGACACCGAAATCGGAGCCAGTTCTTGGTTCCTGGACATCGAGGGGCATCGAATCCTTCTCGATGCAGGAATGCACCCGGGACGAGACGGTCGGGAGGGGCTGCCGCTGTACTCCCTGATCAAGGACGAACCGCTCGATGCGATCGCTCTTTCTCACTGCCATCATGACCATGTGGGATCACTGCCAGTCGCGCTGCGTCAGTTCCCCAAAGCTCATGTGCTGATGACCGAGCTCAGCTATTTTTTAATCGAGCGGGTGCTGCACAACTCTGTCAATGTCATGGCGCGTCAGCGGGATGAGCTGGGCATCAAGGAGTACCCGCTGTTCTCCCACGACGAGGTGGATGAGATAGCGTCGGTTTTTCAGGGCTTCCGCTACAACCGCGAGATCGAGTGGATCTCTCACCAAAAACGCCAGGCGGGATGTATCTCGCCCACCATCGAATTCTACGATGCCGGCCACGCGCTGGGCTCGGCCGGCATGATGGTGCGCGGCGGAAAGCAGACGCTCTTCTTCACGGGGGATGTGAACTTTAAGGATCAAACGATCCTGAAAGCGGCTCGTTTTGAGGATGTGAAGGCCGATGTCTTGATCATGGAGACCACTCGCGGCAACCGGGCAGTGCCCGAAGGATTCACCCGCGAAGCCGAAGTGGAACGTTTGTGCCAGGCTATCGAACACGCTCAAAAAGGCCGGGGATGCATTCTCATCCCCACTTTCGCGCTCGGACGAACCCAGGAAATCCTGGCGCTGCTCGGAGTGCTGATGAAATCAGGCCGGGTACGGCGACAACCGATCTACATCGGGGGCCTCGGCCGCGTGTTCACGGAGATCTATGATATCGAGGCGCATCGAACCCATCGCCAGCTCAGCCAGATGAAGCTGACTGAGGCGTTGAACTTGGTGGTCTTGGAGAAAGGCCAAGCGGAAAAGATGAAGCTCAGCGGCAGCCGGATCTTCGTGGTCACCGCCGGCATGATGACCGAACATACCGCCGCGCACGACTTGGCGCTGCGGATGATCGGAGACGAGCGACAATCCATCTTCTTCGTGGGCTACGCAGAACCCTCCACACCCGGAGGCCGACTGAAACAATCAAAGCCCGGCGAAACCTTCATCCTCAGCCCCAGCGGCGGCGAGGTCACTCACCGCTGCAATGTCCAGGAATTCGATTTAACGGCGCATGCCAACCGGGATGAATTGCTGGATTTCGTGGACCAAGTCTCACCCCGTGTCGTCGTGCTCGGGCATGGCAACACAGACTCGCGTGCTTGGTTCGCCGAACAGATCAACCGGAAGCACCCCAAGATCAAGGTCCTGCAGCCGAAACCAGGCGAATGCCTGGAAGTTTGATCCGCACAGGACCGTCGCGCGCTGGAGCTCCCCATGGCCGACATCGTCCTAGCCACTCTCAACGCGAAATACATTCACGCCTCGTTTGGCCTGCGTTACCTGCTGGCTAACCTGGGTGATTACCGCGACCGAGCCCAGCTGCAGGAGTTCGATATTAATCAACGCCCGTTGGAGATCGCCGAGTCATTGCTCCAAAACGGTCCGAAGATCATCGGGTTAGGTGTCTATATTTGGAACGTCACCCAGACGACCCAGCTGGTCTCCGTTCTCAAACGTCTCCAGCCCGAGGTGTTCATCGTCCTGGGAGGGCCCGAGGTGAGCTACGAAACGGAGGGCCAGCCGATCGTCGAACTTGCGGACTTCGTCATCACCGGCGAGGCCGACCTAGCCTTCAGAGAACTCTGTGGACGCCTTCTCGCGCTCGACCTACCCGCAACGAAGACCATCGTTCCCTCGCTTCCGCAGCTGGGGGATCTGCGGTTGCCCTACTCGGAATACACCCCCGAGGACTTAGCGCATCGCATCGTCTATCTTGAGGCCTCGCGTGGATGTCCGTTCACCTGCGAGTTCTGCCTCTCCTCGTTGGATATCCCGGTTCGACAAGTGCCGCTCGACCGCTTCCTTCAGGAACTCCAGCTCCTGATCGACCGGGGGCTGCGACAGTTCAAATTCGTGGATCGCACCTTCAATCTCAACCTGAATGTCAGCAAAGCCATTCTCCTCTTCCTGCTCGAACGGCATCAGCCCGGACGGTTCTACCACTTCGAAATGATTCCTGATCGACTCCCCTCCGCGCTGCGCGAGATCATCAGTCGCTTCCCTGCCGGGTCCATCCAGTTCGAAGTGGGGATCCAAACCTTTAACCCCGCCGTGTCGGATCGCATTAGCCGACGTCAAAACCTGGATGCGCTGACCGACAACTTCCGATTCCTGCGGGAGCAAACCGGCGTTCATATCCATGCCGACCTCATTGTTGGCCTTCCCGGGGAGGATCTCAGCAGTTTCGGTCAAGGGTTCGATCGCTTGGTGGCGCTGCGTCCCCAGGAGATTCAAGTCGGGATCCTGAAGCGACTGCGCGGCACGCCGATCGTGAGACATGATGTCGAATGGGGCATGATCTATGCCGAGCACCCGCCATACGAAGTACTCCAGACCGCTCACCTGAGCTTTGCCGACCTGCAACGCATGAGGCGCTTCGCGCGCTACTGGGATCTCGTGGGGAACAGCGGGAATTTTTTGGAGGCCGTGCAGCTTCTTTGGACACTCTCCCCCTCGCCGTTCGCGCAATTTCTGCGCACATCCGACTGGCTCTATTCGAGACTGCGCCGCACCGACCAAATCGCTTTGGTGCGACTTTACGAACTCCTCTTCGAATGGCTAACCCGAGAATTAAAGAGTCCTGAAGATCAAGTGGCGAAGGTCATTTGGGCGGACTTTTCTCGGGGGCGCCGGGTGGACGTCCCACGCTTCCTTAGCCCCTATCTACCTCACTCTGAGTCCATTAAATTCCGGGTGACAGCGAGCGATTCCGCTCCCAAGCGTCAATCGCGTCATTGGGCTAAGCCCGACGCGTCTCCGGCGGAACCAGCGGAGACGCCCCGTACCGATCTGGGACAATCAACGAGCTCGTGATGTCCCGCTTCGAGCGTGGTCCAAAGTGTAGGAAGTCATGATAAGCGATGTGTGCACGCCGACGGTTCCAACGACCTTCGCGTGAACGGACTTGAGTGGTCGACCAGCACGGACTAGATTGTAGGGAATATCCAACTGGAAGAACCTGAGGAGGGCTTGGCGTCGTCGTCCCTCCACTGGTTGCTTTTGGGCTGGTGGCTCAACACACATTGTTCCGAAGTAGGATCTGGATGAGGCAAAACGCAAGGCGTGGTCGACAAGGGAAGCTGCACTTTCCCAGAGGGCTGCTTTTGCCGACCCAAGCCTTGATGAGCCCCTTGTGTTTGACGCTCTGGGTTCTCGCCTTATGGTCAGCTGGCGCTGCGGGAGCGCAGCCAGCGAACGACCGGTTTTCGAGTGCGCAGACCATCTCTGGTCTAGGCGGCAGTGTGTCCGGATCCACGGTGTCAGCCACCAACCAAGTCAACGAACCTTCCCATGCTGGATACGATGCCAATCATTCTATCTGGTTTCGGTGGACGGCCCCCACTCCAGGCGTTCGAGTTTACTTCTCAACAGAGGACAGCGATTTCAACACGGTGCTCGCGATCTATAGCGGGAAGCTGCTCGATTCGCTAGTTCCCGTGGCCAGCAACGACGATGCCTCCGCGGGGGTGAGATACAGTCAAACTCAGTTCCAAGCGCGGGCCGGAGAAACGTATTGGATTGCCATCGACGGTGTTGCAGACGAGACCGGGAACACCCTGTTGCGGTGGATCACCAATCCTTTCAATGACTCGTTTTCCAACTTTAGAACCCTCTCCGAGCCGCAGGGAACGTTTCTCGGGAACTCCACAGGTGCTACGCTGGAAAACACCGAAGAACCCCCCGTGTCGGGCGACGTCACCAACACGGTCTGGTTCGCCTGGGCTCCCAACGACTCAGGCGAGGTCACCTTCGACACCATCGGGAGCGAGTTCAACACGATCCTGGCGATTTACAAAGGCAACGAATTGGATGAGTTGACTTTGGTCGCCAGCGATGATGATGGGGGCGGCGACGATGGAACGAGTCAGCTCACCTTCGAAGCCGCGGCGGGAGACCGGTATCGGGTGGTGATCGGCGGAAGAGAGGGTGCGAGCGGGGCTTATCGAATCCACTGGTCTCAGCAAGTGCCAGCCCCCCTCAACGATCCGTTCGGAGGCTCTGAGAGGTTGAGGGGATTCACCGGGCAGTCTCAGGGAGCGAATTTCGGAGGAACAGAAGAACCTGATGAGCCGGTTCACGGGGAGGAATCTACTCGTTCGTCCGTGTGGTATTCTTGGGAAGCAGATCGATCGGGACGTGTCTGCTTTTGGCTCCACGAAACCTCGGCAGCCCTGATACTGGCCATCTATGAGGGAGAGGAAATAACCGACCTGGCCCGTGTAGCGAGTGGGGAGACTGGTCCGGAAGGTCAGGCGCCTTCCGCCTGTTTTGATGTTGTCCAAGGTAGGCGCTACCAGATCGCAGTCGATGGCAAGCGAGGCACGACCAGTTCCTTCCGACTCCAATGGACCTTCGACGATCTCCGATCACCTCACAACCTGTTCGCCAACGCGAAGGAGATGTCCGGCTTCAACTGCACTTTTGTTACGGAAAACTATTATGCAGACCTCCAGCCCGGAGAACCCCTGCACGCAGGCGACTCGGGCGGAAAGTCAGTCTGGTTCAAGTGGAAGGCACCCGCTCGTTACCGGGTACTCGTAGAAACCGAAGGCAGCAATTTCGACACACTGCTCGGGGTCTACATCGGAAAGGATCCGGAGACGGGGTTGGTGCGCATCGCGTCGAATGACGATGTGGATGGGAAAACCACCAGCGAAGTCGTCTTCGAGGCCGAACTCGGAGAGACCTATTACTTTGCGGTCGATGGCTCGACGCTTCAGGACACGGAACCACCTGGATTTGGAATGGTGGTGTTGACCCTGACTCAGGCGACACCCCAACTGGTACTGGTCGCTCCCAACCACGGCAGAGTCGGAAGCCAATTTCGAATAGGAACCCTGAACTTTCCGAATGTGGTTTCGGTTTCGATCGGCCAAACTGCCTGCGAATTCAGCCTGGTCGGAGAGGAAATTCTCGCCACGGTACCTCCCGGCGCGACCACTGGACCTATTGTCCTCAGAAATGAAGAGGGAGCCCTGCGATTGACGGAGGAAGATTTTGTAGTTCTACCCGGCACCCAGCCCACACTGGCTATCCAGTCGGGCGGTGGCAATACCATCAAGCTGTCTTGGCCTTCGCAGTACTCGGACTTCCAGTTGGAGTGGAACAGCTCCATCGATGGTCAAGGCGCAGCGTGGGTGGTAGTGACATCTCCGCCTCTCAAGGTAGGTCAGGAATGGGTGGTCGTGCACCCCATCCACTCGCCAGCGCTAGGTCTATACTTCCGGCTGCGGCTGCCTTAGGGACCTTCTACTTGACGGGGAGCTTGAGTAACTCCTCAGCCGACCAAGGCAGCTCACGCTTGGCTTCGGCGGTCCTGATCTTCGTCACTTCCTCGGCGGTCACAGCGGACGCCTTATTGCCCCACTCAGCCCGGATATAGGTGACCACAGCGGCAATCTGATCGTCCTGCAGCACAGCACCCCAGGGAGGCATGGCATTATTGAACGCCTGGCCATTGACCGTAATAGGACCTTGGATGCCATGAAGGATCAGCCGAATGATACGATTGGGACCTTCGGTTAGGACCCAATCACTTCCGGCCAGCGGAGGAAAGCTTCCAGCCGTTCCCAAACCGTTGGCTTGATGACAGGCGGCACACACCGAATCGTAGACCTTCTTGCCCTTCTTGCGTTCCTCGATGACCGGATCCAGCGGCCACTCGGCTTGGATTTCCTCCAAACTCGCATGAGGCTGATAAACCACAGGATTGAACTCTCCACGATTCTCCATCAGGTGCATGTCCGAGACAAACACCAACAAGGTGAGAATGACGACCAGAGCCATCGGTATCGAAACCTGCTCGGCGCGGGGTTCAGCCCCCTCGGAAAGCAGGTTCACCTGACCCGAGGTCTTAGACGAGGGCTCTGCCGATTCAGGCGAGGAAGCAGCTGACTGTTTCTTCTTCTTGCTCATTTCACAGAGGATGCCGCGGCGGTCTTGGCAGGAGCATTGGTCTTAGTCGCGGGGAACGGTGCGCTGAACAAGGGTGCCTCCGAGTTCAAGCTTAACAAATAGGCAGCGAGAGCGATGGCCTCCGGTTTAGGAACGACCTCAAACCCAGGTTCGGTGTTGGCCGGCAGCGCCTGCGCAGACGGCTTCTCGTTGGGAGCGAGTTTGCGCTTCGAAAAAAGGTAGGGATACCGCGGCATCGTGGACCGGGGCACGGTGAGCTGCGGGTTGTAGAGATGCTGCAACTGAACAGTGGCGTTCGGCTGACGACGACCGGCATTGGCGAGGTCCGGTCCCAAGCGCAAACTGCCGAGCAGAGCAGGCTGATCGAGCAAGTAGTCCTGGGCAATGGTTCGGCGTTTGCCCCATCCACGCTCATAGTCGCTGCCCAACCCTTTCGGACGGACCTGCTGAGTGTGACATTCCACACAGCCGTTGGCGCGATAGACATCAGCCCCGCGTGTCGCCTCGCCGGTGCGCGTCACCGGATAATAGGACCCGGTGTCCTCGATTTTGGCCAGACCCGATTGCCCCAACTGCATCTGGGGCACAAAGATGACTCCCCAAAAAGAAGAGGCCACCGCCGCGAAAATACCTAGAAACAAGATCGGGATGCGGTTCATACCCCTGCCCTCACTTTCTTGGAAGATCCGATATCACCACAGCACCAGGCACACAAACCGGCCCGCTCTTCCGCGGTGGTTGCGATCAGGGTGCGAACCAAGTTTAGCGCCAGGACCAGCTGCCCCAGCAGCAACAGGAGGTAGCCAGCGCTGGCTGCACCCATGAAGGGGATCATCGCGCGGGCTGCATCCACAAACGCGCCGCTGCTTTGATTGAGCGCAGTCCCTGTGAATAACCCACCAAAAATATACCCAGCAGAGACGAAGAGGAGCCCCAGCAAGCTCAATCCTAGGTGAACACGAATCAAGCCTCGACTGGCCCACTCACCATCCAAAACCCGTTCGCTCACATAGTAGACTCCTGCCATCAGCACCAGAGTGAGGAACCCAAAAAAGAGCACATGAGTGACTCCCACCGCGTAGGTCGTAAAGGCCAC
Source organism: Verrucomicrobiales bacterium (assembly GCA_016793885.1). Taxonomy (NCBI): domain Bacteria; kingdom Pseudomonadati; phylum Verrucomicrobiota; class Verrucomicrobiia; order Verrucomicrobiales; species Verrucomicrobiales bacterium. The sequence continues at coordinate 33,292 of JAEUHE010000200.1, read as the reverse complement.
GCTGGAGAGCAAGGATTTAGTGGCACCAAACACATCAAGGACCAAGCCCGCCATAAGAGCCCAAGCGGCACACACGAGGAAAGACCAGGAAGGCTCCGAAGTAGAAACCTTCTTACCGAGGTGCAGCGTCATGAACCAGTTGGCGGCAAAGCAGGCAACCACCATCAAGAGCATAAACTTGCAAGAAGCACCGGTTGCCAGCATCCAACGAGGAAACGGCCCCTGCGGAATCATGCTGAGCGCGGTCCACCCCCCGAACAGGATCAACATCCAGAACCCCAGAGCCGCCGCCTGCCCCGAGTAAACGGGCTTTCCACTCAACTTGGGTAGAAGATAATAGGCAACCGCCAATCCAAACGGAATCAGCACCAGATACTGCATCCCGCTGACAAACCAAGCCCCAACAACGGCCTGCATCGCGCCCCTCACCGGGCTGAGCACACCGAGATAATATCCCAGGCTCATCACCCACAGGAAGCACAGCAGAGCGGCGATCATAAACCAATGGCTGATGTAGAGTTCCTTCTCCTCCCGATACCGCAGAGTGGAGAACGCCGAAAGCGCGATCAGAAAAAAGCCGCCGCAAAGCAAGGAAGCAGCCTCGCGGGGCATCTCCATCCAAGTGAAACCGGTCGATTGTCCGCCCATGATCTGGAGCACCCCCAGGAGTAGGCCAGCATTCCAGATTACCCCCCCGAGCAGCGCCAACCCTCCCGCGACCAATCGAGTCCGCCCCAACCGAGCCAACATCCACAGGCTCAGGCCCAAAGAAGCTTGGATGGCAAACCCGTAAATAAAAGCGCTGAAGAAAGCCGGTCGGATACGCCCATAACTCACCCAACCGCAGCTCGATAAGAAGTCCGGGGCATGCATCTTAATCGACGATACCAGGCCCAAAACCAGACTGAGCACCAACCAGAAGGTGCCCTTGGTCAAGAGAAGCAGAACGGGCCAACGGCACGAACGATCGATGTCGTGATACGGCACCGGACTCGCGTCGCAAACTGATTGTTTATTGGAACCCATCTGGTGATTCCCTTATTCGAAGGTCGGAGGAGGAGGCACAAAGTTAGCCTTCTCGGCGCGCGCAATGAGGTTCGTCCGCGCGGCCTCCGGGTTTTTGTAGAGTGTCTCGGTCAGCGCCATGGCATGTTGCACCTTGAGCCGATAGAGGCCTTTGCCGGCATCCAGAGTACCAAAGCTATGGAGCTCCTGGAGCTCAGCAGCCCGAACCTCAGCCAGGGCCTTGTGACGTTCGGCCACTCGAGCTTGGTTGACGGGAGGCGGCGCGGTAACGGTCACCATCTGGTGAACCAGGAGGGCGTAGATGCCGTAAGCACCGACGATTCCCACCACATAAAATCCCAACGTTTTTAGCTTCTCCATGCGCATGGTCGTCTTACTTGGTTGCTTTGGCGGCGCTGCCGTCGGTTGCGACGCTATCGTAGAAGTGGATGCCGAGAGCCTCACCCAGCCGAGGGTCCTTCACCGGATAAGCCGCATTCTTGGCATAGCCCTTCAGCCAGATCGTGGAGAGCGCCCCAGCCAGGAACAGCCAGCAGCCGATGTCGCCCAGCGTCAATTGGAATCCCCCCGGACGGTGGATGGGCATGACATTGTAGCTCATATCGCAGAAATGCATGAGCCACGCCCAGACACAGATCGGAATCATCACAGGCAAGGTTACCTTCGCATCGATGCGGAGGAGGCCCAGGAACGGGATCACAAAGTGTCCAAACACGATCAACATGCCGATCCCCCACCACGAACCAACCTCACGCTTCACATAATAGAACGTCTCCTCAGGCATGCCGCCGTTCCAAATAATGAAATACTGTGAGAAGTGAATGTAGGCGTAGAAAACGGTGAAGGCGAAAAACAGCTTCCCGATATCGTGGAACTGGTTTCTTCCCACCACATGAGCCAATGGACCGGAGCGCTTCAGCACCAAGGTGAGCAAATAGACGGTCGCCAAAGTGGTCCACACGCTGCCTGCAAAGTAGTAAACACCATACATCGTCGAAAACCACTGATGCTCCAATCCCTTCATCCAGAGGATCGCTCCCATGGTGAGCGTGAAGCCGAAGGCCACGACACCCCAGGCTGCGTAGAAGCGAAGTTTGCGGGTATGAGAGGCGGCACCATCCGCATCCTGCGCCACCGAGTTCCGCCGAAGCTGAAAGCTGAGGAAGGTCCACAGCAGGAAAAGCCCGATCGAAATGCCATACCAACCGCCCGGAGTAAACAGCGGGTCCTTGGCGAGCAAGGCCGGATCCGAAGACGGGGGATGAATCTGCATCCAAGGATAGATCGTCGGGGCTAGGACCAGAATCGGGATGAATAGAACACCCAGATAGGGGGCCAAACAAGCGAGGTTCTCATTCACACGACGCACGGGAACGGACCAGCTGGCATCAAACAAGTGGTGGACGATCGTCAGAAACAAGCCTCCGAGGCAGAGACTCAGGAAAAACATGAAGGACTGCAGATAGGAGAATCCGAGTTGCTTGCCAAAAGAGGCATCCCCTTTCGCGCTCAGGAAACTTCCGAGCAGAGCCAAGATCGCACCGACAACCGCCAAGGGCACGGTCTTCTTGGTCCACTTGGCAGCAAAGCCGGCCGGGTCAAGCGAGGGAGCTGAAGCGTGTGCTGGAGCAGAATGTGAGTCCATACGGTTACTTGATCGAAGCGCGTTCGGCAGACGGAATATCATCCAGGGTCCCCAACTTAGAAAGTTGGAGCGCCCGCACATAGGCCACCACGGCCCATCGATCCCGGATATCCAGAACCGAACCATAGGCCCCCATCAGGTTCTTGCCATTCGTGATGGTGTCGAACAGCTGACCGTCAGTGGCAGTGATCAGCTTGCGAGTCTTGTGGTCGTGGAGGTCCGCGATCACACCCATACCCAACTTAGTGGTGATGCCTTTGCCATCCCCGGCAGCACCGTGGCAGGGCGCACAATAGATCACGTAGCGCTCCTGACCCCGGGCCATCAGCTCCGCGTTCACCGGAATCGGGATCGTCGCCACGAAGTTGGTGGTGCCCGGGATCCGCCCCGTGCTTTCCGCCGTCTCTTCGTAATGAGAGCCGCGGGCTACCGTTCCTTGAGGGGCGATCTGCGAACTGAGCCCATCCTTAAAAAAGCCATTCCCAGCCTGCGGACGAAGCTTAGGCTGCCGATCCATGTCCGGAATCAGCTCGATCGGTGTCCGACGTGTCTTGCTGCCCTGACAGCCGCCAATGCCAAGCACGACCGCAAAGCACACAACAAAAACCAGAACGATGTAGCGCATTAGTCCCTCACTTCCTCGATTTGCTTGATCCCGGTCGACTCAAGCAGCTTGCGTGTTTCGGTGTCGGAATACTTGGGATCAGCGGTCTCCACAAACAGGAAAAACGCGTCATGCGTCGCCTTCGAAAACCTCTCCTTCTTGAACAGCGGATTGTAATGCCGGGGCAGCTTGTTCAGGATGAACATGCCTCCCAAGGATCCAAACGCCCCCAAGAGAATCGTGCATTCGTATGCCACCGGGAATGAGAAGATGGGACTAAACAGGGGCTTGCCGCCAACGCCGATCGGATAGTCGTAAGCGTTCATCCACCAGATCATGATCATTCCCAACGTGTAGCCGCTCAACCCTCCGATGAAGGTAAACCAGCCCACCTTGGAGTTCCCCAAACCCATGGCGTCGTCCATCCCGTGAACCGGGTAGGGCGAGAAGACATCCCAGCGACGATAACCCGCGTCGCGAAACTTCTCGGCTGCATGCATCAGCGCTGCAGGAGAATCGTACTCGGCCAACAAGCCGAGCTTCACCGTATAATCGATATTCGAATCAGCCATGGGTTCAAATATGGTTTAGTGTCCCTTTGCCCCACCCAACGGATGGTGAGGATCAGCCTGCGGAGTCACGCCTTTCACTTCAGAAATCGCAATCACCGGCAGGAACCGCATGAAGAGTAGGAATAGCGACATGAACAACCCGAAGGACCCGACAAACGTCCAGATGTCCACCCAGGTTGGGCTGAAGTAAGCCCAGCTGGAAGGCAGGTAGTCCCGATGCAGCGACGTGACGATGATCACGAACCGCTCGAACCACATTCCGATGTTCACGAAGATGGAGACGACGAAAACAAACCAGATCTTGGTTCGGCACCACTTGGACCAGAACAACTGTGGGGAGATCACATTGCAGGAGATCATGCTCCAGTAAGCCCACCAATAGGGAGCGGGCTTAACCCCGAACATCGGCCCAAAGATGTATGGGTCGGCCGCCCGGTTGTTGATGAACACGAAGCGCTCGTATGGATTCCCGCTATACCAGGCGATGAAGAACTCCATCCCGTAGGCGTAACCGACGATCGAGCCCGTCGCCAAGATGACTTTGCACATCAGCTCGATGTGGCGAACCGTGATAACGTCTTCCAACTTGCAGATCGTCCGCAACGGGATCAGCAAGGTCAGCACCATGCCGAAACCGGAGAAAACAGCGCCGGCCACGAAGTAAGGCGGGAAGATCGTCGTGTGCCATCCGGGCAACTGCGACACCGCGAAGTCAAAGGAGACGATCGAGTGCACGGAGAGCACCAGCGGCGTGGACAGACCAGCCAGCAGCAGATAGGCCTTCTCGTAATTGCGCCAGTGGCGGTTCGAACCGCACCATCCCATCGCAAACAGACCGTACCAAAACTTGCGAAGGCGGCTCTTCGCCCGGTCGCGCATGGTGCCCAAGTCGGGGATCAGCCCCATGTACCAGAAGAGTAGCGAAACCGTGAAGTAGGTCGATACGGCGAACACGTCCCAGAGCAAGGGGGAGCGGAACTGGGGCCAAATGGAGTTCGCATTAGGTAGAGGCAACAACCACCAACCCAGCCAGATACGCCCGATGTGAATGAGCGGGTAAATACCGGCGCACATCACCGCGAAGATGGTCATGGCTTCGGCCGCACGATTGATCGAAGTTCGCCATTTCTGACGCAGCAAGAATAGAATGGCCGAGATCAGCGTGCCCGCGTGGCCAATGCCGATCCAGAAGACGAAGTTCGTGATGTCCCACGCCCACGCCACCGGAACCTGCAGTCCCCAGACACCAACGCCCGTAAACATCAGGTAGCCAATGAGCGAGAACATGAACGTCGCGAGCAGGACGCTCGGGATGAACAAGGCCCACCACCATTTGGGGGTTTTACCCTCACCAATGCCGGCAACAGCATCCGAGATCCAGCCGAGACTCCGCTGGTTGAGCACCAATGGCTCCCGCTCCAGCTCCTTCGGGGTGCGTGGCACCGCCGAGGCCGGCAAGGTTGTCGCATCGTGACCCATTAGTGCGCTCCTTTCTTCTCGCCCTGGGCGGAAGCAGGCTGGCCATGACCGCCAGCTGGCTGGTGTCCGTGTCCTCCCTCGGCGTGGTCCGCAAACGGATCCGAGTGCGAGGTCTCAGTGTACTCCTTCAGGGTCAAAGGCTGCTTGATTCGATCGTAATCAGGCATGGCAGGATTCGGATTGCGAACCTTGGCGAGATACGTGGTTCGAGGACGGGTGTCCAAGAAGCCCAGCACGCTGTAATCTCGTTCGTGTTTTTTCAGTTTCGAGACCCGGCTGTTCGGGTCGAGCAGATTGCCGAAAACGATGGCGTCGGCAGGACAAGCCTGCTGGCAGGCGGTCTGGAAGGTCCCTTCCGGAACTTGCACGTCGCCAGAAGCGCGCGCCTTGACCTTCTGGGAGATCTTCGCCTCCTCGATGCGCTGCACACAATAGGTGCACTTCTCCATAACTCCGCGCATCCGAACCGATACGTTCGGGTTCTTGGCAAGCTTCAACAGCTCCCACTCCTGCTCTGGCCGATAACCCTTCTCCGGGCTCTTCAACCAGCGCAACACATCCCACTCGCCGTCGGTGGAATCCAGGGCCGGTGTCTTGTAGAACGGGCCTTTGAGCTGCTCAAGCGGACGCTTGTTGTAATCGAAAAAGTTGAAGCGTCGGACCTTATACGGACAGTTGTTGGAGCAATAACGCGTGCCGACGCAACGGTTGTAGGCCATGACATTGAGGCCCTCCTCGTCATGAACTGTCGCATTCACCGGGCAAACGCTCTCACACGGGGCGTTCTCGCAATGCAGGCAGAACATTGGTTGCGTGACCGCCTGAGGCTCATCGATCATCTCGGGAGCAGACTGCTCCATCGCGCCGCTGTAATAGCGGTCGATGCGAATCCAATGCATCTCGCGGTTGCGAGTAACCTGATCCTTACCCACGATGGGGATATTGTTCTCGCTCTGGCACGCAACCACACAAGTTGCGCATCCGACGCAGGAGCTCAGGTCTACCGACATCCCCCACTGATGCACATCGCTGTGAAGCATCGGCCCGGGAGGCTTGGCCCCACCCGGGCCTTTTTTATCGTCATACTCAGCGTAAGCATTCTTGTAGAGACGCTTAGCCAAGCGGCCGTCGGTTCCCTCTTCCTTCTCGATGTGCGCCGAGTGATGCGGAGAATCGAGGTCGAAGTTCCGGGCGAACGTCGGATGCTTGATGGCATCCTCCAGATTCGCTTCGCGGATGATCGGACGCCCCTCCATCGATCCGTGCTCCTGGGTGATCGCCAGCACGAAGGTCGAACCCAAAGCGGTTATCTTAGCACCGGAGGCGGCATGGGGAGCGGCACTCGGACGGATGGCGTAGGCGTTGAAACCAACCGAATTGCCCTTGCCGTTACCACCCACGCGACCGCTTTTCTCACGCCCATAACCCAAGGCCAAAGCCACGGTGTTGTCGGCCAGGCCGGGCTGGACGAGTATCGGACCGGTGACCTTGCGGCCTCCGAGCGCAATTTCCACAACATCCCGATTGGCCACCTTCAACGCCGTCGCAGTCTTGCGGCTGATCAGAATTGCGTTGTCCCAAGTGAGCTTGGTGATGGGATCAGGCAGCTCCTGCAGCCACCCGTTGTTGTTGTAACGACCGTCATCCAGACTGTAGTCGCGATAGAAAACCACCTCGAGGCTCTGTTCGCTCGGAGCGGGTGAAAGCGTGAGGGAACTTACCAACCCGGCAGCCGCCGTAAAATTCACCGCGAGCGATGAAGAACTGGCCGCGCTGCCCGCCAAGAAACCGTCGTGCAGCAACTTCTTCCAGGCACCATCCAGATTGGAAGCACCGGAGACCGTTCGGAAGGTCTCGCGCACGATGTCATGCGGACGGACAACCGAGGAACCAGCCAGGCGAGCCAGCACTTCGATTTCGGTCAGCCCACCGAACATGGGTTCGATCAGCGGCTGCACCGGCACATAAGTTCCATCCGAGGTCCGGGCGTCGCCCCAAGACTCGAGATAGTGAGCCGCCGGCAAATGCCAGTCTGCACCGGCGAAAGATTCGTCCTCGTAATAGCCCAGGCGCACCACATTCTTGGCCTTGCGCTGAGTCGTGCTCCACTCCAGATCGGCCGGCGCGGTATACGCCGGATTCACTCCCAAGACGACCAGAGTGTCGACCGATCCCGCGTTTAAGGACTGAGCCAATTCGGTCAGCGATCCAGCGGGCGCAGCAGGCACGGGCTTAAATTCAACGGCCGAACCGACGCTGCCCAAGGCGGAGTTGATGGCCTGAGCGATGACATGAACGGCCAGCGGTTGACGATGTCCAGCAACCACGACCGTCTTGCCCTTGTTCTCGGCCTTGGCCAGGTCTTTCGCGCATTCCTGAACCCACTTGGGATTAACCCCTGCAGGCAAGGCGATCTTGGCCAAGGCGTCGGCGAGCGGCTGAGCTGCCGAGTTGCCTGAAGCCTTAAGCACTTCGGCGCCCAGGGCTGCGGCGACGGCAACCACCTGGCTGGTAGCAACCCGAAGGCGGTGATCGGCGTTGACGCCCGTCAAGGTCATCAGACCTTCCACTGCGTACAGCCGATTCATCGAGGACTCTTTGGTCTCGAGCTTGCGCCCCTTCGAAAATCCACGAATGAGACGATACTGATCCTCTTCGGATCCCAGAATGTCAGCATCGAGAGTCACCACCACATTGGCCTTGTCGAGGCGGTAATAGGGAGCAACCGATTGACCGAATGTCTGGGAGGCAGCACGCCGTGCCGTGTCTACATCCAAGGGATCATGCGCGTAGAAACGGGCTTGAGGCAGCGCTTTCTGAAGGTCCTGCAGCACGCGATCCCGCGACGGGGAAGCGCTCGGTTCCATCAGGATTGCCAAGCCGGCTCCGCCATTGGCACGAAACTTCCGGCTCACCAATCCGAGAAAATCCAGCCCCTCTTCGCGAGTAGCAGTGTTTCCACCCTTCGCGAAGCGCTGGGCGCGGTCCGGATCATATAGGTTGAGAATCGAGGCCTGGGTGAAGAGATCGGTAGATCCGTTGTGTTCAGGATGCTCAGGATTGCCCTCGACCTTCGTGGGGCGACCTTCGTGAGACTTAACGACCAACGGAACCGCCCCAGTGCGGGTCGGACGCGCAGTCGCATAATACTGCGCAACACCGTGAACGTAACCTTCAGGCAGCTTGGAAAACGGCAGGATTTTCTCCTCGGGACGCCGACAACCGGTCAAACCCAGGCCTCCCAATAGGAAGGAAGCACCCATGATCTTGACGAAATGACGCCGGCCAACCGGATCCGTAAACTCGCTGGCACCAGCAGGGAACTCGCGCTCCACCCACTGACGAAACTCCGGAGTCTCCGCGAGTTGATCAAGGCTGCGCCAATACTTCAGGCCGGTCTCCGGCTCAGGACAGGGAGGCGGGATCGTTTTCATCGATGACAGGCAGAGCAGTTTTGAGAAGCGTTCACTTTCCAATCATGCGCAAACTGTTCTCCCTGAGATTTTTGAGTATCAGGAGTCTGCGCTTTCCAGGTTAAATCCGTAATCTTGTCCAGCGGCCGGAGGTTCGGGCCCGGGTTGCGATGGCAATCGAGACAGAAGGTCATGCTAAGCGGCTTGGCATGATAGACTTCGTCCATTTTATTGATCTCACCATGGCAGTGGAGACAGCTCACACCACGGTTCACGTGGACTGAGTGATTGAAGTAAACATAGTCAGGCACCTTGTGAACCTGAACCCAGGGAATAGGAGTGCCAGTCTGGGCGCTATCCCGAACAATGGCCAACCGGGGATCTTCCTTCAGAATCTGGTTGTGACAGTTCATGCAGGTCGAGGAAGAGGGGATGTTGGAATACCAACTCTTCTCAACTTGGGAATGGCAGTAACGGCAATCCAAGCCCACTTGATCCACATGAACACTGTGCGGGAAAGGAACCGGCTGAACGGGCTGGTAACCCACGCGCGTGTACTTCGGCGTAAAGTAATACCAGATGCCGGTTACCGCTCCACCACCGAATAGCAGCACGAAAAGAATCGCCATCGCAGGCAATCGGTTCGTCCACTTAGGAAAAATATCGGACATGTCAGCAAGTCGTCTTCAGACGGCCATTGGTTGTTTGGTTAAGGGGTAAAACAAGTGCCCGGATGGGCGAACGACCGGCCCAAAGAATAGAAATCACTCCGTCCCGTCAATGCTATTCTAAGAACCGCAGACCCTTCGCACCCACTCTTCGCAGCAAAATCACAGGCAGTTTGCTAAACCCAGGCAGGTGTTTAGCCGAGGCGTCCCCTGCGTCGCAAGAAAGTTTGTGAAATTTTTCACGAATTAGGTCCGATTAATGATCCCGATAAGAATGAATATGATTGTGGAATGGAATTGATGCGGAGCCCAGCCATCAACAGTTACACAACTTTCTGGTGTAAAGATACTTAAGCAAACTAACCGCGGGCGCTACTAGCGGCGAGCGCAATGGCAGCCGCCCATCCCGGAGGCGTCGTCTTAGCCCCTTTCATCTCTTGGTGAACCCGTGAAAACTCCCCCTCATCGAGCCAGATTCCCCCGCAGGTGGGACACTGATCGATCTCCACCACTTTGGACTCGGTGAAGAAGCGGCGGGCCAGGATTTGGTCGGGGCACCGCGGACAGATCCGAGGCTCGGTCAGCATGACTTCCTTGTTGGGGTCGCGCCAAACCGTGTGCAAAGAATTCGCGGACCGTGCGTCAACGCGATCAATCTCGCGGCGATCAAACCAGATGCCTCCACATCCCCCATAACAGATGTCGACGACCATGTCTCCGGCACTCTTTTCACGAAGCGGACCTTTGCAAGCTGGGCATTTCATAAGCCGAAAGGAAGGTAGTAAGCTCCCCCACCTCTGACAAGCCGCTTTCCAACCGCGGGGGAGTTCGGGTTAAAGGCAGGTAAGACGTGCCGGAGAATCGTCACACGGTAGGGCGTCCGACGATTCCCCGTCTCAAAACGTGAAATAGATAAAATCCACCCGGGCACCCGCGTACGCCAGAATGAAATAGAGGCAGGCCCAAGCCAGGGGCCATTGGTAACGAAGCCGCATCTCCACAAAACGGCGGTCCTTCAAAGTCCAGGCCAAGGGCCATTGAGCCAGAGCAAACACGACGAGCCACGCGCTCAACACCGATGGAACCGACGAGAAGGTGAAGGGCGGCAGCAGCAAACGACTGTAATACGCTCTCGCGACGGTTAAGTCCGGTGACCGGAAGAGCACCCAGAGCAGGCAGACGCCGTGAAAAACCAACAGTGTCTTCAGCCATCGCCACCCAGGACCGCTCGGCACCGTCGCCGGGCGCCCCCAGCGACGCTCGCCGATCAACCACAGGCCATGAGCCACCCCCCAGAGAAGGAAGGGCCAGCCCGCCCCATGCCACAGGCCGGCCAGAGCCATCGTCAGCAGCAGGTTGAAGTCACGGCGACGACGATTTCCCCCAAAAGGAATGTAGACATAATCGCGAAACCAGACCGACAAGGTGATATGCCATCGTCGCCAAAACTCTTGCAGGCTCGACGAGAGATACGGGGTGTCGAAGTTCAGCGGCAACGTGAGTCCGAATAAAGCCGCCAACCCAACGGCCATGGTGGAATAACCCCAAAAATCAGCATACAGCTGAAAGCCGAAGGCATAAAGGCCTGTCCAAGCGCCGGAGGTGGACAAGGTGGCAGGAGAGCGAAAAGCCTCATTGGCAAACTGCGCCAACACGTCCGCAACCCCAATTTTAAGCCCCATGCCCGCTAACAAGAGCCACAGTCCCTGATGGAAGTCTGCCGGCTTAAAGCGAAGAGGCTCCCTCAGTTGAGGAAGAAAATCGACCGCCCGCACAATCGGCCCTGCGATCAACTGCGGAAAGAAGGATTTAAATACCGCAAAACGGAGGAGGGAGGATTCCGCCTCGATCTCCCGCCGATAAATGTCGACCTGATACGCCACCACCTGAAAGGTGAAAAACGAGATGCCCAGAGGGAGGAACGCCGGCACTCGGGGCACGTGCAACGAGGCTCCGAACCAACCCAGCACCGCGTTGGCGTTCTCCGCAACGAACGAGGCGTATTTGAACCAAAAGATGAGGGACAAGTTGATGGCGATAGCCAACGCCAGGAGCCGACCCGATCGTGCGCGCGCCTGCCATTTCCCGAGCTGGTAATTGAACCCGATGGTGAACAACAGCAGAAACACGCTGGGCCAATGGTGGTATCCGTAAAAAACCAGCGATCCCACAAACAGGAGGCCCAGGCGAACGGTCTGGCTTCGCGAGAGCCAGTAGCACCCAAGCAGCGGGAGAAGCAGAGCAAAAAAGACGAGCGAGTTGAACAGCATTCAAGTTCCCTTGATCCGTTGGGCGATCTGAAGCGCCAAAGCCTGAGAGTAATGGGCGCGTCCTTCCCGACCCAGATGGGACGGATCTCGAAACAGGAGGTCTGGCAGCACCAAGGGGGCGAAATTCCACACCTCACATCCGGCGCGACGCGCCAACTCCGCGAAGAATGGCCGCAGCTGATCCCGCTCCGGAGCAGGCTGATGTCCCCGGGCCAGCGGCGGCACCGCAAAAACGACCGGCGTGCCGCGCTCTCGAAAAAGTCCCACCAGCTCCGTGAGTCTTTCGGCAGCTTCCTCCAACACCGGATCCAGCGGAACCGCCGTCGCCTCCGGAAGAACGATCTCCGGATTCCAAAGAGTCGCTTCAAAACCTTGGGCCGGCACCTCCTTCTTGCCCAGCCAGGCGGCCAGTTGATCCGATCCCTTGGTCTCCCACCCGCCCAGCGATGCTGAGAACACCAGCAGGGCAGGAAGCCGGCCCAGGTTTTCCGGAAGGAACGCAGTACGGTACCGAACGAGCGCTGACTTCCTGACGAAGTCAGCAATCTGAGCCTCCCAGGTCGGGAGTGCGTCGTTCGCGCGCTCCTGATCCCACGGCGCCGGTCGGTTGTGAATCTGCGGGGCCGAAAGCTCGATGATCACGGCTCGCAGGCCTGCCCTCCGGCTGAACCGCTTGCCAAGCGCCGTCAATTCTCCCAAGCTGGAACCGGTAAATGAGGCATTGAAACCGGCCCACTGACCTCGCTCCGAGGCCACTTCGCCTAGGGCCCGCGTCACCAGCCCGGGCGATATTCCATCCTGGGCACGCGAGGTTCCCAGGAACAGCAGATCGACCCGGGGACGCAACTCATACATGGCGGCCTTGGCCAGCCCGCGATGCGAGGCCCCTTCGAATAAGGTCGCATTCCGCCGGACGAGGGATTCCAACGCCAGGACCGAGACTGCAAGGCCCAGCACAAATAGCACCAGGCGCCGTCTCGGGCTGGAAGTGGCCTCGTTCCTCTTCATCCTATTTGCTGCCCGGCTTCACCGCCGGAGTAGCCGCGAGGTCCGGCGGGAGCTGCTGTGGGTCATACGTCTCAACTTGCAGCTTGATGAGGCTGATCGCCGGAGCCCCTAGCGGCAGCGCCTCCGTAGATCGGTCCACCAACATCGCTACCCCAGCGACCACTCCCTGATGCTGCTTGACGATGTCGATCGTCTCCTGCACCCGCCCCCCCTTGGTGACCACATCCTCCACCACCAGCAGTTTCTCACCCGGGGAGATCTGGAACCCGCGTCGCAGCACCAGCTTGCCCTCCTCCTTCTCCACGAAGATGAAACGGAGCTTGAGTTGCCGCGCCACTTCCTGGCCGATGACCAAGCCGCCCATGGCGGGGGCAATCACCGTGGTTGCCCCCAAGGCGCGCACTCGATCGGCGAGAGCCGCCCCGAATTTTTCTACAATGGGCATCTGTTGAAGAGCCAGCGCACATTGGAAAAACTGGCGGCTGTGCAGCCCGCTGCGAAGAATGAAATGCCCCTCGAGCAGGGCTCCGGTTTCCCGAAAGAGTTGAAAAGCTTCAGAGTTCGTCATTCGCGCGAGCCTAAGCCTCCAGGTCGAAAATTCAACCCCCAGCTCGTGATGACTTGCTCTGCGACTCGGAATCGGGGTGGTGACCACTCCGACAGGCTGCTAATCGCGATCCAAAACCACTCGATAGAACCGACTGGCGCTGTCAGCGGGGGCCTCGATGATCCGTTCCTCCTTGGATGCCACCGCAACGATTCGATCAAGAAGCACGGTCCAGGGAGCTCCAGTCAAAGTTTGGGTGGACTCCACTCGATAGGTTTCACCGACAATCGCATCCCAACCTAAATCAACACGGATGTGGTGGGCAATGGGTGGGAGGGGAGCGATGGTGCAGACCGGGTGCGGATCCGGATCGAAGAACAGCCCGCTCAACACCGGACGGACGGATGGGGTCTTGCTGGCGATCCGGAAACGAACGCTCCCACGGACAAGCCATGAAAGGTAGGTGCCATTGCAAAAGTTTGAGCCCCCCTCCGCCACCGACCGAAGATCGAACCGAGCCCCTGAAACAGGATTGATCACCTCCACCGTCTGCTGCCTCGATGGAAAACTCCCGCTGCATCCGTCCCAGTCCAAGAAGTACAAGGAAACCTGGTGCGGCTTGTCATCGTTGAACGCCACATCCACTGAGAAGCTGGTGCGAGGACTGTTCCAGCTGGCCGCGATGCGAGTTCCCATGGGCCGGCCCCCTGAGTCCACCATGCGCAAACCTCGCGCAGGCATCGCAGCAAACTTCCAGCGACTGGTGGAGACACCGATGGGATTTAACTCCAGAGAAGCAGGATGCTGATAGGGCCCATCCACCAGATGATAGCCTTCCCGTCCGTATCGCCTGACCCCAGCACCGGTGATCCAATCACCCCCAGTTCCGGAGCTCTCCGTGCCGATATCAGCCCGGTGAAACCACGCCGACCCGCCGGTCCCAAGAAACGCCCCGCTCACCACCGCAACACTATCGGGAGAGGGGGAGGTGTTAGTGATTCTGAAGCCCTTGCGGCCTTGAATGCTCCACACGAGGTAAGCTCCGTTGGTAGGCACCTGAAAATCGCGCACATCCAAAACCACCAATGGGTCTGCCGGATCATACATTTCAACTCGCTGCGACCACCCCGCCCCCAACCAATCGACGCAATAGAGGCTGAAGAGTCGCGTCGTCGAGTCAGGAAATCCAGCTTCGATGGTGAAGCTCTGCCGGGCGGCGAACGCGGCGGCGACCCGATCCCGCGAACGCTCGGGCCGCAGGAGCGCGCGGCGATCAACCGAATCGGAACTCCAGAGCAACGGAGTGGATCCCTCGATCCGGATCGGGGAGGACCACGCAGTCTCGTTATGATCCAGGGGAGCCCCAGCGGCAACACAGGAGCCATCGATCCCATACCTCCACCTCCAATCTCCGCCGGTAGTGGTGTCCGCGTTGACAAAGGCGATTCGTCGGGGGGAGTTGGTAGGGGCCACAAAGCGGCTCAGCACATTATAGGTCATTTGCTGGGCAGGCGGACTTAAGCGAGATTCCCTACCAGCGACCGCGAACGCATTGTAGTCATCCAATCCCCAGGACCATTGCATGGATCCAGAGGCGAATACCTGCGCGCCGCTCGGGGCCTCATAGTAGGTCGCATAGGACTTTCCAGTGATGTTGAGAGTCTTGTTCGTAAACACGGTCGACATCAGACGCAGCGTTCCTGCGGGAGGAACGGGGCGCGTGGTCTCAAGGCGGTTCGGATACACGTCCAGTTCCCCGTCGAGTTCATAACCCAGCAACCCGGGGAGCCGGTCAAGCGGCTTTAACCCGGTGTGATCATAGATCCAATGCTGAGGGAGTGTCTCCGGCAACATCATGTCGACATCGAGTGTATTGTAAATGTAAGAGACCCCCGTCAGGGAGACCTCCGGGGCTTTGCTGTGCGGACCTCTCCAAAGGTCGAAGTTCAAAGGGCTCTCTTTGCGCACGGTCATCCGGCGAGACGTCGGATCGAAGTGAGCCCTCCAATAGCAGACATTCGCCGAGAAGAAGCCCAGGTGCACGCCCCGATCCCGAGCAGCCTCCACATTGGATCGCATCTCGGCAGACCAATATTCGTCGTGTCCCACAGAAAGGAAGGCTTTGAATTGCTTTCTGGACCAACGCAAGCCGGCTCGGGTGTGGGTATCGATGCTGGTGCAGTAAGTCACATCAAACCCTTGACGCTCCAGCCAGCGGACCATGTTGTACTCCCATCCTGGCCTGGGGTTCGCACCGATGGTGGCAAAGAACTCCCCGGCACCGGTGCCAAACCGCAAGTCCTGCCGCGGAACCGAGTTGGAGTCCGCCGGAAAGCCGAATGGATAGCACGCGCCAGCGTAGGGCCGATTGAAGGACACCTGAAGAGCCTTGGTGCTGGGATACGGATACAACGATTTACCTCCCCAGGGATTGTAGGCCTGAAAAGTCGTCACACTGGACTGAAACAGTAAATCGGAGGACCGGGCGTCCTGCCGAACCACAAAGATAATGTAACTCTGCTTGCCGCTCCCGGTTGTCGTCAATTTCCCCACATAGACCCCGCTCACCCAGGAGGAGGGCACCTGAAGGGTGTAGCTGGAAACCCAATCACATTCTACCAAGCCACTCACGGGGTCGGGAGCTGGAATCACCTGCTTGCGGCTCGTCAAAGCCACACGATCCACCGGCCTCGATTGGTCCTCCCACCATACTCTCCGCGCCCCACGGCCGTCGTACCATCCCATGCGGAAGATCTCGAGGCTGTAACTTGGGTCCCTCGATGGATCGCGAACATCCACAAAGAACTCGATGGTTTGATTGGTGTTCACGCTGGTCGCCGAGGCATACCCTTCGATCTCGGGAAACAGCGCGTCCTGGTTGGTAGGCCAGCCCGGGGTGGCCGGATTGGTCAGCTGCCACTCGAGTGTGCCCAGCAGTAGGTTCTCGGACTGAACCGGATTGTCGGCCCAGGCTGGGACGCAGCACCCCAGGATGACCAGTCCGCAAACGAGGAAGACGAAGGGAGATAACATCTGGGGGACAGAAGCCTTCTTGTGTTTCATCGGTTTCTCGGGTTGAAGAGTAGGTTGTTTCTAGCTCACCTATCGTCACATGCGCCGAAACCTAAACCACCTTGGCTGACCGCATCTGACGGCAGGAGCCAAGAAGAGCTCCCCGAACCTCCGATCTCAGGCTTGTAGAGTCGCCGAAGATGCACTATGGTTTTGACGGCTGTAGCGGAAAACCAGCCCTAATGTCCCGTGGCACACGCCGTGGAGCACCAAAACCGCATGTCATTCTACCGACCATTCGAGCCAGTTGTGACGCGCCTCCGCGAGTTCATTCGAACTGCAGGGGCGAGCGTGGGTCTCGAAGCCGCTCCGGGAGCAAGATCGTCCGATCACTTCGAGACGCTCACGCGCGAACTATTCGAGCTGCAAAACCAACACAACCCCGCTTATGCCCGCATCTGCGCCCATTTGGGCAAGACGCCGGACCGCATGTCGCGCTGGCATGATCTGCCCTTCGTCCCCACTCAGAGCTTCAAGGATCTCGAGCTAACGTCCTTGCCTCCCGGGCTTCGCAGCCACGTCTTCCACTCCAGTGGAACGACCGGGCAAACGCCCAGCCGACATTTCCATTCCAGCGAGTCCCTATCGATCTATGAGTTGTCGCTGCTGACCTGGTTCAAAGCCCATCTGTCCCCGGGGCAGACGTGCCTGCGACTCCTGCCGCTGACGCCGGCTCCGGATGAGGCTCCGCATTCCTCACTGGTCCACATGTTCGACACCCTCGGACGGGAACTGTCCGCATCCCCTGCTCCGTTCCACTTCCTGGGCAGGGTGGACGAAGCGGGGGGATGGCAACTGGATCTGCCCTCCATCGACACGGCTCTGGCCGCCGCTTGCGATGCCGGTGAACCGGTGTGGCTGATGGGGACCGCGTTTAATTTCGTCCACTGGGTAGACATCCTCACGCACGGTCAGCGGCGATTCCAGCTTCCGCCCGGATCCAAGGTCCTGGAGACCGGGGGCTACAAAGGCCGTTCACGAAGCCTCCCCAAGGAGGAACTTCACGGGCTGCTGGCCGATCGACTCGGTGTTGGATCGCACGACATCCTCTGTGAATACGGCATGAGCGAGCTGAGCTCGCAGGCTTATGACTGGCCCGTAAAGGAGGGCAAATCGATGCGCCGCGAGTTCCGCTTTCCGCCCTGGGCTCGCTGCCGCGTGATTTCACCAGAGACCGGCCGGGAGGCGGACCCGGGCGGCGTCGGAATCCTTCAAATCCTCGACCTGGCCAATGTCTTCTCCGTGATGGCTATTCAAACCGAGGATCTCGTCCGCCGTAACGGGGATGCGTTTCAGTGGGTCGGGCGTGCGTCCGACGCCGAATCGCGAGGATGCAGCCTGATGTCCACCGCCTCATGATCGAAAGACTCCCACAGTACTTCTTGGCGGATCTCCCTAGCGACGCGCCTCTCACGCCCCGCATGGTTACCGAGGCCTGTCAAAATCTGCGCCGCAATCAGGAGCGCTACCTGCAGAGCCGAACAACCGCGGCGATGATCCGACTGCTCAGCGAACTAGGGGAGCAATGGCTGCAACCGGACTATCCCTTCCGCCAATGCGCCCTCGAGTATGGCCCGGCCGCGACGGGATTCACCGTCGAGACCCTACGCGACGGCTTGGACCACTTTTTCAAACAGCTGAACGCAGAGACCCTTCAATCGCTCCTCATACAGGACCTGGGCTCCCCCCAACGCCTGGATGGCTTCACCCAGACACATGGAGAGATTCAAGAGCGTCGGTACGGCTTTGCTCAAGGGCCCATGCTCATCGGACACATCGCCGCGGGCAACCTTCCTAGCCCCGTGCTGAGCAGCATGATACTGGGGCTGCTGGTGCGATCCGCCCAATTCATCAAGTGCGCCCGAGGCCAGTCCCTGCTTCCCAGACTGCTCGCCCACTCGATTTACGACACCGAGCCCAAAATCGCCTCCTGCCTGGAAATCGCGGAATGGCGCGGCGGAACCGAGGACATCGAGCAGGCGCTCTTCGCTGAAGTCGACTTGGTAACCGCTACCGGCAGCGACCAGACTGTAGAGTCCGTTCATCAGCGCGTGCCAAAAAAGGTCCGGTTCTTGGGATACGGCCAGCGCGTCAGCTTCAGCTACCTCACCGGAAGATCACTGGCTGGATTTGCCCTTAAGCGAAGCGTCCAAAGCGTGGGCGCTGACGTCGTCGCCTGGGATCAACAAGGCTGCCTGTCACCCCACGTGATCTTTGTGGAGTCCCGGGGTGGGATAGCTCCTGAGGCATTCGCTGAGTTGCTCGCTGCGGAGCTGGAACGGCGCGAAGCCCAAACTCCGCGCGGCCCCATCAGCCCGGAGGAATCCGCGGCCATTACTCTGCGCCGCTCGGTCTATGAAATCAGGGCCGCCCACTCTCCCGATACCCGAATGTGGGCCAGCCAGGGTTCGACGGCGTGGACCGTGGTGTTCGAGAACGAACCCAGGTTTCAAACCTCGTGCCTGAACCGGTTTATCCTCGTCAAAGCGGCCCAGGATCTCGGCGAGATCTTGCGCCATGCCGAGGAGGTCCGAACCAAGGTCAGCACCATCGGAATCGGCGCGGCCCCCGAAGAACTCCAGGATCTGGCGAACACGCTCGCACGGTGGGGGGCCAGTCGCATCTGTCCGATCGGGCGCATGCAACTGCCTCCGCTCACCTGGCGGCATGACGGGCGCCCGGCCTTGGCTGATTTAGTGAAATGGACCGATTGGGAACAATGAAACTCGAGCTACGAAAATCGTTTCAGTTTGAAGCCGCGCATCGGCTTCCTCAACTGCCGCCTGACCACAAATGCCATCGTCTGCACGGACACAGCTTCCAGATGGAAGTGGTCGTCGAGGGAGAATGCGACCCTCGAATGGGCTGGGTCATGGACTATGCCGAGATCTCCGCCGCGGTGAAGCCTCTCTGGGAACGTCTGGACCACTATTATCTCAATGACGTGCCTGGCCTGGAGAACCCCACCAGCGAGAACATTGCCAAGTGGCTCTGGGACCACCTCAAGCCGGTGCTGCCGCTCCTCAAGGAAATCGTAGTGGCAGAGACGTGCACCGCCAAATGCGTTTACCGCGGCTAGCAGCCTGTCGGACTTGTCCCCACCGGACGTGTGTCCGGCTTTGAACCTCAGGTCCGTCCTCGGACGTTCCTCACCCCATGGGCCGAGACGGCCCACACTACAACTGTAGGGTCGTCCGTGTCGGACGATTTCCCAGCCTGAGCGCAGCGGGACCCGATGCTCTCATACCACGGAGCAACATGCAGGTTTCATTCCCTTCCCCCACACCCCGAAGTCTGGCCAGACTCAGTCCCAGCCCGGCTCCACCTGAAAAGACTGTTCCGAAGTTGCCGCCGCCGGAGGAGGGGCCAAGTCTGGTAACCTGGTCGGGCGCGGCAAACGCGGCTTCACGGGGGGCTGAGTCGACCGAAACGGAGAGGTAGAAGCAGACGCTGCCGGCGCACGATCGGCAAAGGCCAACGAGTTGCGCAGGGTGTTTCGACTTCCCATGGACAGCCGTGCGGCGATCCAGGTCAGCGGGAGAGTCGTTTCCTTGCGAATCTCGCGAGCAATGAAAACTTTCTCCCGATCGGTCTTGGCCCGCTGGGTCAAATCCGACTCCTGCCAGCCCAAGTGCTGAAGGGTCCGCTGGATCACTTTTTCCGCTTGTTGTTCGGCCGAAGCTCGCCAGACCAAGCCCGTCGACTTGTCATCGCGAAGCCCGCCCAGATGATCGAGAAGCTGACGGCGAAAGGAATCGCATCCGAGATACCATCCCCGCCGAAAGATTGCCCACCGTTCTGCGCGAGCCTCAGCGCGCAACGCCTCCGTGCGGGCCTCCAAACTCTTCCAGCCATCAGAATCATCTGGCTCTTGCAGATGGGCCAACACGTGGGAAACCTCCAGCCAGCCGGGACGAGAGCCACCACCAGCCAGGTAGCTCGGGAAACTGCTCCAGCGGAACGAGGCCAGCGGGTTCCCCTCGCTGACATCACCGGTCCGGACCGGATTCAGATGCAGATAGTCAATCGCCTGCATACGCAGCGCCAGATCCCCGGAATCCAACACCTGGGACTTGTATCGGCCATTGAAAAGATGCCCGCCCGTGGCATGTCGACGGTTGAACCGGGCAGTGTAAGTACCCAGGAACCACTTCATGCCATCCACTAAATTGGGTTCCGGAGTCTGCACCACCAAATGAAAGTGGTCGGTGAGAAGGCAATAGGCGTCAACGCGCCATCCCGTTTTCTGGCAGGCCTGCGCCAAAGTCTCAATGAAGCGCTCCCGATCCGTGTCGTCGCGAACAATGGGCTCGGACCGGTCTCCTCGGTTCACGATGTGATAGAGAGCCCCCGGAAACTGAATTCTGAGCTTGCGCGCCACGTAGAATAGGGTGCTCGGAGTGCGACGCGGATGTCAATCCCCAGCGCGCTTCTTCAGTGTGAGTCGCGACACCAAGCGCCCGTCCGCATCCTCCACCTGAATATCGTATGCCCCCAAGCGAACCACGTCGCCCCGACGGGGGAACCCACCCAATTTCTGAGTGATCCACCCGCTGGTGGTCGTCACGTCCTCCCCCTCCACCGGCTCGCCCACCAGATCGGAAAAGTCGTGCAACGGAAGCTGGCCTTGAATCTCCCAGGCGTTGACCCCGAGCTGCACGACCAGCGGCTTCTCGACGTCGAACTCATCCTGAATTTGGCCGACCAACTCTTCCAAAATATTCTCCAGGGTCACCATACCCACCGACCCGCCGTACTCATCCACCACGATTGCCAGATGCAGCTTTCGCTCCAGAAAGATCTGCAGGAGGCTCTCCAGCCGGGCGGTCTCGGGAATGTAGACAATCTTACGGACCACCTTCTTCAACTCCCAGCCGGTGCCCTCCTGGGTGCGGAGGCTGTACAGATCCTTGATATGCACCACTCCAAGCGTGCGATCGAGATCCCCTTCCTCGCAGAGCGGAAACCGGGAAAACCGGGTTGTGTCGGCCAATTCAAAGCACTGGGCCAGATTTAGATCCGTGCTCAGCCCGACGATCTCGGACCGGGGTCTCATCACCTCGCGCGCCACGCGGTGCCGCAGGTCGAGGGCATTCATCACAATGGTCCGTCCCAGGGCTGAGGTGCCGCGATGCTTCTGCGCCTCCGCAAAAAGTAGCCGCAGTTCGTCGTCGGAATGCGCCATCTCCGACTCCGACACCGGCTGAAGCCCCAAACGCCCCAACAGCCACAGCGAGGCATGATTCAATAGCCAAATGAAAGGGTAGGAGATGCGATGAAACAGCTGAAGCGGCTGCACCACCCACAGGGAGGTGGGCAGTGGGCGCTGGATGGCCAGCCACTTCGGAGCCTGCTCGCCGGCCACGATATGCAGAAACGTCAGCGCACTGAACCCCACCGCAACGGAGGTCCAATGCCGCACCCGCTCCGACTCCATCCCCACGAGATCCAAGATCGGGTGAAGCAAGGCAGCGAACACAGGCTCCCCTACCCATCCCAGAGCCAGACTGGCCAGCGTGATGCCGAGTTGGCAGGCACTCAGGGAGGCATCCAGATTCTCCAGAATCTTCCGGGCGATCTTCGCGCGGCGGTTCCCCTTGGCAATCAGCGGATCCAACTGCGAGTCACGGATTTTGACCAGCGCGAATTCCGCCGCGACAAAAAATCCATTCAGGAAGACAAGAACCGCCACCAACAGCATCTTCCAGAGAAGCGGGATCAAACTGGGTTCCACGGAGTCCATCAAAGCCGCACCTCCCCAAAAATGGTTTGCAGGATGTCTGTCAGGCTCACGATGCCCAACTCCTGTTGCTCGGGCCCCAACACGATCGCCAAGCGCTGCCCGCTGCGCTGCATCTGACGCATGGCGACATCCAGCCGCAGAACGCCGTCGAGGAACAGAGACGGCTTCAGGAACTCCCCCAGCGGGCGGGCCGGATTGAGGTCCACCTCATAAAGGACACGCTTGCAGTTTACGAATCCCACAACGCTGCGTTTTCCACCGCTCTCACGAAAGATGGGATATCGACTGAATCCCCGCTCCCGGCGCAAAGCCAACAACTGTCCAACGGTGGCATCCAGCGGCAACATCGACACCCTGTCGAAGGGCACTACGATCTCCGAGAGCGAGCGATTCTGCAGATCCAACACTCGGTTAATCATAGTCCGCTCTTCGGAACTCAAGGCCTGGCCAGTCTCCTGCATCAGCATCCGCAGCTCATCCCGGTTTCCAAACAAGTGCCCCGTAAAGCGTGCGCCGCCTGTCCACCGCAGAAGAATCCTGGAGAACAGCCCCACCGCCCACACCAGCGGGCTCATGAACCAGTCGATGATATGAAAAGGGACGGCCAGGCGCATGCACAGCCGGTTGGGGTAGGTGCGGAACAACATCTTGGGCAACAGATCGCACAGGCTGTAGAAGAGCAACGCGACGATCGCGATGGTGGTCCAAAAAAGAACCGGACGGGCGGCCAGCCAGGCCCACTCGTGCAAACTCAGAACCACCAGCGACACGGCAGCCAGATTGGCAACGGTATTGCCCACCAAAATGGTCCACAAAAAGTGCTCCGGATGTTCCAGATAACGAAGCAACGCCGCCGCGCGGGGGTTTCCGGAGCGAACTTGCTGCCGGATCCGCAGCCGGCTCATCGCAAACACCCCCGCCTCCATGCCGGACATCAAAAAGGAAATGGACAGGCTCGCCACCAGTGAAAAGAGAACAAAGGGAGTATTCATGCGCCCTTCCTCACTTCCTCAACCAGCAGCTCCTTGACTCGCCTTTCATCCGCCATGCGCACGGTCAGTTTCAAACCTCGAAAGCGGACGCTCTGTCCCATGACTGGCACAACCTCCATCAAACGAACCACCAACCCTCCCATCGTGTCTACTTCATCCACTTCGCCCAAGTCGGGGTACTCCCGCCGAAAATCATCCAGCCGCATCGTGCCGTTCACCCGCCATTGGCCGCGCCCCAGCTTCTCCATGACGAAACCCTGCGCATCGCCCTCCGCTCGAATCGGACCGACCACTTCGCTCAGAATATCCTCCAGCCGGACGATACCCGCCGTCCCGCCAAACTCATCCAGCACAACGGCCAGTCCGCGCTGCTGCCGTTGCAGGCTCTGCAGGAGCTTCAACAGGTTCATGCTTTCGGGGACGAAGGAGGGAAACTCGATGGCCTCCGCCAAGTCAGCCTCCGGATCCAAAAGCAGCTTTTGCGTATCAAGGATGCCTACGATGGTGTCGGGAGTCTGGTCGTAGATGGGCAGTCGCCTCCTCTTGGAAACCCGGGCCGCCTCAATCATTTCCGCCACGCTGAGATCATCCGGAATGGCAGCCATTCCGGTACGGGGGCGCATCACATCGCGAGCCGTCTTTTGATCCAGCCCAATGATTTGCAGGATGATCTCCTTCTCCCGCTGAGCGAGCGCACCCTGCTGGAAGGCCATATCCAGCAACTCGTGGTAATCCTCGTCTGTAAGCGTATTCTGTGGCTTGATGGATTTCGGAACCGCTAATGCCAGAATTCTTTCGTTGATCCCCTGGAAGACGCGTTGGATCGAGAGACTTCCCGCCTCCAGCCAGATCATCGGCCGACCAACCCACACCGCCCACCGTTCCGGAGCCCGGATGGCCAGGGTCTTGGGAAAGACTTCACAAAGGAAAACAATCGTCAACAGAACGCCAAGCAGGGTTTGCCCCAAAGGCCAATCCCCTCGGAGAACCGGCGCCAAGGCCAAAGCAACGATGGCGGCGTTAGCAATGGTGTTCCCCAGAACGATGGTCGCCAGAAGATCGACCGGGCGCTCCAGCAGTCGGACAAGTCGATCGGCCCCGGGACGTTGCGCATCGGCCATTTGACGGGCGCGCGATTTGCCCAGGGCAAAGATAGCGGTCTCGGCGAGTGCAAAGAAGAAGCTCGCCGCGGCGCAAACCGAAATGCCAAGGATGATGAAATAGGCCAATAGCCCCATCGCGGGGAGTATTGAGAAGGAAGCGCCTTCAAAAAAAGGGAAAAATCAGGGAAAACCTAACTCGAGCACTCCGGATGCCGACGCCCATCCCCCTTTCGTTGCCCCCATGGACCGGCACGGCCCACACCACACTGTAGCGACGTCCGTCCTCGGACGTTCCAAACCCGATGGACCGGCACGGCCCACACTACACTGTAGCGACGTCCGTCCTCGGACGTTCCAAACCCGATGGGCCGACACGGCCCTTTGCTCCTTTCTAGCGGACATTGATTTCCAATGCCTTAGCACTCAAATCTGCCTGTAAAATCAGGCATTTCGGACCTGTCAGCAAGACTAATCGGCGATACTCGCGAGCTATCGAACCGTACTCCGCCACTACTCTTCTACTGGCATAATCGCTGGCAGTGAGTTCCTTGGTAGGTTTTTATCATAGGTGTTAAGCGCCGGAGTGCCGTCGTAGGAAGTGCCGTTTTCCGGCCGGAGTGAAGTCGTAAGAACCTGGGCAATTGTGACACGAACTCGGCTAAATCGCCGTCAGTGCCGTCCTCCCTCTCCTCATAATCCTTTCCCAACCGAGTTCCGCCGTTCCAAGGGCCGTCGGCAGCTGAAAAGTCTCGACGTTCGCTTGGGGTGTGGGCACCAAGTCGGACATGTCTCCCCCGATTCCTAGATTCGTGTCCGACGTTGAGTCCCTTCAGCATCGGCTCAGCGTGGCCGGACAAAGATCATGCTGAAGAGCAAATCGTCGGACCGATAGTCCGGATGCCGTGAACTCTTGGAGCAGGCTTTCAATTTGATGTTGGGGATACCGGGTGCGTCGGTCGCGCTTGGTTTTGGTTCTCATGCGCGCCATCCTCCCACCCGGCCGCTTCACCCGCTAGATGGGGTTGCTCAGACGGTTACCGTTAATCAACATTCCAACAGTCAGCGCAAAGTCGCCTGACCCGTCCTTCCCTCGGCCTGCCCCCCCCTGGGAAGCCCCTCTACTCCCAAGAGGGGGGACGCTCTCGCGACGAGCCGCAGCTTCGAGAATGCGCCAGGAGAGAGTTGGTTTCGTTCATCCCCCAGCATGTAGCATGTTTCCGGAATCACGAATAGTGGGTCGCCAAATTACCGCTTACTATTGATCCCGCCTCTGTTGCCTCCTCGGAAAGGAAATCGCTCCTCCTGTCACCGGGTTATCAGTTCTCGTGCGCGCTAACGCTTAAGCGACGTACCTTCGGTGAAATCTATTTGCTCAGTCGCCGTCCTCGATGTCACCGACACAACTTTCCCGGACCTATCAAAAATAACACGATAAGCAGGCAGGCCGAAGTTTTCGAAATAATCGAAGCTCACCATCCTGTCCAAGTGTGCAGTGTGAATGTTAGCCGTTACTTCCAGCCTGGCAATCTCGATCGTTTTGTGGATGGCGACCAACTGGCCATCCGCCCTCACACGAAGTCCCTCGACGGCAAACCAATTTGTCGCCCCTTGAACGTTTACAACTGTAGGGGATACGCGCTCGGGTTTAGGAGACTGCACAGCGTAAAGGCTGAAAACAACTCCAGCTACGGCGCAGATGGGAAGGTAGACGATCGGTTTCATGGCATGCGTAAACATATAGCGATCTCTTTAGTCAACTGGCTCTGAAGGGACTGGACAACGGGAACTAACGCATCTCGTTCTCGACAGCGTTTTTGTTGCAGAGCATTACCCTGGGGATAATCCGTGCAGTCCCACTCCGCCGCTTTCAAGTCGCCACGCTTCCGATACAGTAGGCTCATCGTCCCTCGAATTGCACCGGCGAGACAGTCAGCCTGGGCCTTTTTGCAAAAGCACCGATTCTCAAAAGAGAGCGCATGTGTCTTATAGTCGTTCCAGAGCGAGGTGCGATCGGTGACGTGAACGCCTTCGTGCTGCTTAACCTTCGGGCCTGAGTAGTGCCACGCGAGCTTGCCTAAACCGCCTGTATCAATCGCCCAGCCTGCACAGCCGGGAAGGATCTGGCTTCCAGGCTCCACTGTAGCACTCCCTTGCCAAAACAACACTCTCGTTCCCCCATTATCGACGTCAGACGGCTGCAAAACCCCATCACCACCGTCATCCCAACTCCAGCCGGAGGCGGACTTGCCGAGGTAGTCAGAATAGTTTTGTGCGTCGTTAAGGGTGAACCCGTAAAGGTTCAGCCCACCTTCTTCCTCAATCGGATCCCTTGATAGCCAACGCCCGGTGGAAGAGTTGTAAAATCTGTAGCCATAGTAAAGGAGATCAGTTTCCTCATCTTGGCACTTGGTCGAGAACCGCATCGGATTGGATTTGGCAATGGTGCCCGACGCTCGAACGACTTCGCCAAATGGCCCATACTCGTAATGCGCCGTCTTCGATGAATCCGAGGTCTTAGCCATCGCTGAGACATTCCCGTTGCCATCGTAGGCATAGAAGTGGCTCGTACTCGTGGCGGCATCCGTGAGTATCAAAAGGCCACCGATTCCCCCGGCCCCCTCAAGAGAACCGCTCAAATCCAGGCCCCAGACATACCCCCGAATCACGTTGTTGTTCGCTGCATTGATTTCCGCCAGGCAACGCCAGCCGTCATTCAGGTATTTCGTGTCGCTTTTGATCTGGTAGCTCCCGTTGTTGGTGTAGCTCTTCCGAGCAATTAGCCGACTCTGGTAATCGTACGTGTAGGTGATCTTCCGTTTCGAGGCCGAGGGGGCCGTGGACTGGCTCTCTAACTGGGTGAGCCGGTTCTCCCCATCCCAGGTATACACCCACCTACCATCGTTGGTCAGGTTCCCGTCGGCATCATAGGAGAACGTTTCCGGAGTCTTCGGAACGAACACATACCCGTTGGTGCTGGTGTTCGTGGGACCGAAGGTCGCCAGGCTCGTAATCGATAGAAAATCGGCAGCCGAGGCGTTGTTGGCAGTGGCTTCTCCCCAGTAGTATTCACCCTTTCGCGAGGTGGCTAGGGAGTTCACCGTCATGGTCGAAGCCGGAAGAGCAATTCCCGAAACATTCACCTGCGCAGGCACCGTTCGGCTCGTGTATTGATTCAGATTGTTGGCTGAGTAGGTGGCACTCCGCTGATTCAGGCCATTGCTGTCGCCACCTACTTTGGTGCTGCTGCGATTGCCGATGTCGTCGAAGGCATGATCAAACTGTTGTCCTGCCACCACAGTCCCATCCGCCCAATAGCGCTTGCCGCTCGTCACCTGACCCAGCTTGTCATACTCGTAGATCCAATAGGATCCATCAACCAAATCTACTCGTGTTCGCTGGTTGGCGTCGTTGTAGAGGTAACCGTGACTGGAGATCACTGAAGATCCAGCGGTCGAGGAGATCGACAGCAACCGATTGAGATAATCGTAGGACTTGGCGGTGGTCATCCGAGTCGTCGTGTTTTCTCTGAACAGGATCTGACTGACCAGGGGGGAATTCCCCAAATACGAATAGTTGGCGGAAAAGGTTCCATTGGTCACCCCTTGTAGGCGTCCGCTGGGATCATACCCGTAGGTGGCACTGCTCAGGGTTGTGGCTGGTGAGGTAACCATGGCTTTGACGACACTTCTCCTCATTAAGCTGTCGTATTGGTTGGTGATTGTCAATCCATTCAGCGTTCCGGCAGTCCCCTTCTCGGAAATGGGCAGGCCCGATTCGGTGAAGAGAAACGCGGTCGTGTCACTTCCTTGCGAAATGGTGGTCTTTCGGCCTAGCCGATCCAGAGTGTAAGTGACGTCCGGCGTGGAATCTGAATAGTCCACCGAAACGATATCTCCCAAAGAATTGGTGGTATAGGTCGTTGTGATGCCCCGAGCCCATTTTCGGGTTTTAAGTTTCCCCCCAGCGGTGTAGGTATAGCTGGGACCGATCCCGTCTGGATAGACCTTGTTGGTGAGGAACCCTCGATAGCCGTCATACTTCCAGGTGTTGGTCGCCGTGCCGGTGTTCCCCACAAAGTCTTTCCACGTTTTCATGGTCAGCATCCGACCCTGCGAATCATAGGTGTATTCCACTGGATAAGTCCGTGAACCAAATGTTTTCTTAAGCTCACCGGTGAGGAAATACTCGTTGGTGACAATGGTCGAGTCAGGGAAAGTCGTTTTGAAAACTCTTCCTCGGTTATCGTATTCAGTGCTGGTTGTCTGAGCCGCTTGGCCGTTGCCTGGTGCAGGAGTCGTAACAGAAATGACTTGATCGGCACTGTTGAACGTCTGAGTGGTCGTTCCATTCCGAGCATCCGTGACCTGATGCTGCCTGCCATGGCTATCGTAGCCGTATGTCGTTTTGGCGATTTGAACGTTGTTCGAATCATACCGCGTGACAGATGCTAACCGACCCGTTGAGTAGAGCGTAATGGAATACGTGTTATCAGGTTCCGTCGTCGTGACGGTCCATGAGGCGTTGATAGGCGTGGTTCGAACTGAACTGCGGGTCAGGCCGAAACTGGTTTCCCAGGTTCTCAGCCCACTTGTGCTTTGTTCCGAAATTGATACGAGATTGGAGACCGCCGAATTATTTGTGGCCCAGAGGTATGATTTAGTTTGGACCACGTTGTAGCCATGAGCTGTGGTGACCGTTCTTTTGGAACTATGAATTCGATCTAGACCTGCGAAATCGATGACACCATCACGATCTTGGTCCACAGCAGTGTACTCGACCTCGCCTTCGCCGTTGTATTCCATAAGCTGGACCACACCGTCGGCATCGATCGTCTTAACTTGCTGGCCCTTAACATTCCAAAAGGATTGGAGCGTTGATCCGTCAGAACGAACTGTCTTATAGACTCTTCCCGCCAGATCCGAATACCGTTTACTCCACTCTGAAGTGTCGCTTCCACTGGCAGTGAGCTTAATTTCCTTCTCGAAATAGCGCTGCACGCCGCCCTCAGACTCAACGCCATATTCATACCTAATGGGGTGAGCAGCGGTTCCTGTGACCTTCTCCAGAAGACCATCCCGATAGTACTTATTGGTGAGCGTAGAACCGTCTGCGAAGGTATTGGTTGCGGTGCGCTGATAACTACTGAGTGTCTCGCCCGAGAGCGTCACTTGAGAAAGGGCGTTAGTTTCGTTAGTTACTTCGCCACGGCTGTTAAACTTGCGACTGCCCAACTGGACAAACACGCCAGCCGAGGACCAGCGCCCCTCCGCGAATCTGCGACCGGCCGAATCCAGCAGATTGGTCATAACGATCCCGTTAGCTTTCGTTGAAGTCGTGCGCGAAAGGGCGTCCTTCTCGAACGTGATTACGACGCCATCACGGTTGGTCGAATTGATCGGACCGCAACACCCGTAGTCAGTCCATGAAATTGTGCCGTCCAGATAAGTTGTCTTCTTGGGTCTGAATTGGGAGTCGAACTCCGAATAAACCTCTGAATCCACTGTGATCCCAGATTCCATATCAATGACCGTCTTACTGAGCCGCTCACTGCACGGGCCGGCCACCGTAATGGTCTTCCTTCCCCTCACTATGTTTGTTCCAGCGGCGTCCGGCTCCCCGGAGAGCACTGTGTTGGTCAGGTAACCGGTGGAATTCGTGGTGTACTGATAGATTTCCATTGTACCATCAGGATGTTTCCGACTCTGGGTCCAGCCGAAGAAGGCATCCGGACCTGTCATTGTCCTGGTGATTGTGACCATGTTGCTTGCGTTGTCCCAAGCGGCACCGGGAGTTACACAGACAATCTCCCGAGTTTCGTTAGAAACGACCACTCGGTAACGTCGGCCTACCTCCTGGCCGAGGATACGTTCGATCTCGCGCCGCGGAATGGCTGTGTCTTGGTCTAGGTGATCGCCGGAGCCTGAGATTACATTCGTAGTATAGTCCCTTTCCCAGGAGCGAGTAAGACTGACGCTGTTGGTTGGTGCTTGATTGAGGAACCCCGAGAACTCATTGGTTACTCGGCCCATGGCATCGTTCTGGAATATCGTCCATCCTCCATCAGCGCGTAATACCTTTTCCCGAAATCCGTTCGTTGAGTAACTAACATAATTGGTCAGAGCCTCAGCTCCCTGCCCAATCACTTCCTCCGTCATGAGCTCGCGCGAACCAATTGGCTTCAGAGTTAACATCTGGCAGGATAGTAAAGTATTGGTGTCTCCCGCGAAAACCTCGGTGCAGATTGTTCTGGTCCCCGCGGTCGTGTTGGTGGTCTCGCAACGACGGACGATTCGTGTTCCTCCTGCTGAACTGAGTTGCCAGCCAGTTCCCAGCCAATCGTAGCGATTTGTCAGTCCGACACCATCAACGATCTGGACGGAATTGCTCGTGTTCCCAGTGGCATCTGGGTTACTTATGGTGACAGTTTGGGCCGGAGAACCGCTGAAGGTATAGAGACCCCCACTCATCGCCCCCACGCTGCCGATCGAGTAAAAGTCCACGGAATATTTGCTCGAACTCAGGGTGACAACATTC
The DNA here is from genome assembly GCA_016793885.1 of Verrucomicrobiales bacterium. Classification (NCBI taxonomy): domain Bacteria; kingdom Pseudomonadati; phylum Verrucomicrobiota; class Verrucomicrobiia; order Verrucomicrobiales; species Verrucomicrobiales bacterium. The sequence goes on along the minus strand of JAEUHE010000200.1, from coordinate 2,616 downwards.
ATAAGACCCTGTGCCAGCTTGAGTTGACGGATTTGATTGCCCCCATCGCGAATCAGCACACGTTCGTTGTTGGTGAAGTAGTTGAACTGGAGACATGCTGGTGTGTAAACCGCCTTTGTTGGTAGAGATTCACGGATGGTGAGACCTCCCGCCACCTGCCCGAACGCCCGCATTCCACCGGAAAGCTCTACGGAGACTCCCAAGTTCTTCTCGACCGCGGCCGAGAATCCGAGAAGAGGCGATTGTGACTTCGCCGTCACCGGAGGTACTGGCTCAACTGAGTCAAAAAAATTGAAGCTTCGAGTCCATCCATCATCGAAAGTCGTAGAAGGGGGTCCGAACAAGAGTTTGTCGTTCTCTTCCTTCGTGCAGCCAACGCAGAATGGGATACGCTCATCGCGGATCAAAATGGTAATGGATCGGCTGCATGACCCTCCTTCGATGCACTCTCCGTTAACGGTGATCTTGAATTCTCCAGGCTTAATGGAACCCGGATCTTCGGATTTCTTCTGAAGCCTGATCATCCATTTTTTTCCGAAGACCGCAGGCGGCCCAGGATCCTCTTGAAAAGTATTGGTTTCCGAAGTAACGACTACCTCTAAGCCGAGAGTATCACCGGTGATGATGGGTTCCTGGAGGTTGATACACATCGAGTCCCCGTTTGCTTCCACCCATCCGTAGGATGTAAAGCTGAGTAGCTGTGCCTCCCAACCGCAAGCTTGCTGAATCTCCTGCATAGTCCAGGTCGCAGGAGTCGATGGGGCTGAGATTCCGCAAGGAAACCACTCAGCCTCAAGTCTCGACTCGGCACCGAAAACCAGAGCTACCACGAGTCCCAAGCCGATGCCGGTACGACGCCCAATCTGACTCCGATGAAGAATGGGCCATTCCAATAAGGCCGCCTCACCCAGTCTCCTTCGGCACGACGCATCCCACGAACCGAAGCACCAATCCTTCAAAAAGCTGAGCATTTCCATAACATTGTCAAATAGCGAGAATGGCGTATGTCAAAAGAGGTATGTGGCTCACTTCATCAACGTAAACACCACCAGTCCAGGGGCTGGTGATCCGATTCCGAGCTTGGAATTGTAGGAGCCCACTCCCTGAAAAAGGGTTTCCCCAGCGTCCAAGGCTCCGTCTCCGTCCACGTCTTCGAAAAGGTCCGGCACGCCGTCTCCGTCGGAATCCAGTGCGCTCGTACTAGTGAGTCCTGAGGTCGCCGGATAGTGCAGCCCGATATCCGCCATCGTGTTTGTCTCCTTCACCTGATTGGTCGTTGTGGTGAAGTGATAGAGCCCTATCAGGTTGGCGTTGGTGGTGCCCACATTGATCAACGGGCTCGACGTCGGCTGATAGAAATTCCCCAGCGGTCCTGATAAAAAGGAAATCGAGTTGGTGACATCTAGCCCAACGTTGGCGAATTGGTTGGAGCACGTTGAGCACCCATTGGTGTACCATCCGTTCCATCCTTTGTCCCAATTGTCACCGTTTTGAGCAGTGACCGCCCGGTAGAAAACCGTATCCCGAACACTGAAGAGCTTCGTGCCGGTGTCGTAAGTGCCCAGTGAGCCTCCATAGAACATCGAGCCACGAACATTAGCCTTGCGATTGGCATCGCTGGCATCCAGCCACACCGTGGTGGCCACCCGATCCATCAGACAGTTGGTCAGATTGAACTTACTTCCTGACAACCAGAGCATCCCCCCGTGAAATGAACTGTCCCGAATCACGGTCGGCGAGGCGGTGCTATCCTCTGCTCCAGAGATGTGTGGGTAGGTGTCAGTACCGAGCACCACCCAATCGGTAAAACGAAAGGAAAGCTCGGTTGACGGTGCGCTCGTATAAAATGTCCCTCGCGCCACCAAAGCACCCACATCTCCCTGCCAGGCGGTATTGGCCTGCTCCTGAACTGAATTATACCAAAGGAACCGACAAGGTTGCTCCTCGGTCCCCGTAGCACGGATCTTGCCCCCATAATCGATTCCAAAGATGTAGCTATCCCCCGACATGGATCGGTATCCGGCAAACACCACTCCCGGTTGAATGGTGATGGTGGTCCCGTTGACCGCGTAAAGACCCGACGCGGCGTAATCGATCGGATCGTAATGGTAACCAATAGCGTTCCCGACCGTCGCGCGCGGAACCGTCCGCGTGTAGTTGACCGTGGTTGCCATCAGCTGGGAGGGGGACAGCACCACCGGCGGGTAGGTCGTCAGTTTTTTGAGCTCCGCCGCCAGCTGGGAATCGATGGTCGCATTGCCGCTCGTGCGATAAGGGCTGCCAGCAGCCAGATAATGAGATCCGGCTCCTACCGTCTGATACACCCCAGCTGCGCTGGATAGTACTGTCACATTGGCCCCGATATAACCCGATGTCGTCGTCACGGCTGTGATCAGGCTGTTCGTCAAGAGGAGCTGCACCCCATTCGTGTTCCCGTTCAGGATCGCTCCGGCATTGAAAGTCACTTGCTCGCATCGCGCTGTGCTGGTGTTGGCTCCCGTGAACCCAATGCCCACGTTGTAGAGCAAGGCATTTCTGACCCGCGCCGAAGCGTTGGTTAAGGTGATGGCGTTACTGCAATTGACGAATTGAGCATGAGAAATCGTGTGCCCCGTC
>JAEUHE010000199.1 GCA_016793885.1 Verrucomicrobiales bacterium | reverse complement strand
GAAGCACAAGCCACTAGTGGAATCAGCTTTGCGATGGCAAAAGCCTACCTCGCCGAAGTTGGATCCCCCCGACGCTTTACTCGCTATCGGGGGATGCACCATCTAGCGATTTTATCCTCTACTTCGGAGTTCGGGTTAAATGACTATCTTCGGTCTTTCGGTGGAGCCGGCCAATGTGGTACGGTCCGGCATGCGCATTCTGATCGTCGAAGACGAAAAGAAGACCAGCTCCTTTGTTCGTAAGGCGCTGCAGGCCGAAGGGTATGCCGTGGATGTCCTGCATCGCGGGGATGAAGGACTCGCGGCGGCCTTGATTACTCCGTTCGACGCCTTGGTCTTGGATATCATGCTGCCCGGGCGGGACGGCTTGAGCATCGTGAAGCAGTTGCGGGAGCGCGGGAACAACGTGCCCGTGCTACTGCTCTCGGCCCGTGGGGCGGTGGACGAGCGGATCGAGGGACTGAACGCGGGGGCGGATGACTATTTGCCGAAGCCTTTTGAGCTGGGAGAGCTGGTGGCGCGGGTTCGGGCGATCTGCCGACGCACCCAAGGCGCCAGCCGATCGACGGTGTTGCGGTTGGCTGACTTGAGCCTGGATACCGTCACCCGGGAAGTCCGGCGGTCTGATCAGCTGATCCACCTCAGCCCCCGTGAGTTTAGGTTTTTGGAGCATCTCCTTCGGTCGGCCGGGCGCATTTGCACGCGGATGATGCTCTTGGAAAAAGTGTGGGACTACGACTTTGATCCCGGCACTAACGTGGTGGATGTCTATGCCGGGCGAGTGAGGGAGAAGGTCGACGGCGGCTTTGAAGTAAAGCTGGTCCACACTGTTCGTGGGGTGGGTTACGTGATGAAGGAGCCTCAGTGACCATCCGCAGCAGACTCATGTGGTGGTCGGCTGGGCTCAGTCTGACAGGGGTAGCGCTTCTGTTGGGCTTTGCCTACTTCGAGTTCATCCACGAGCATCCAGAGTTTCTCTCGCGCAGCTGGACTCCTGAAATGCGCCGGAGTTTCGTTCACTCGATCAAGGAGGTGGGACTCTTCGCCGGACTACCAGCCTGCATTCTCGCCTTGGGTGGAGCTTGGTGGCTGTTCTTCATCAAGCGGGCTTTGGAACCATTGGAGCAACTGACGGTGGCGGCTGAGGCCATCGATCCCCAGACCTTGCTCAAGCCCCTGCCACGCACGGGTAATCAGGATGAGATCGACCGCCTCGCGGTCGTTCTGAATGAGTCGAATATTCGCGTTCACGAAGCGATGCAGCGCATCCGAGATTTCTCGCTCCACGCTTCCCACGAACTGAAGACCCCCTTGACTGTCTTGAGAGGAGGTCTGGAGTCGGATCTCCGCGAGGGTGGGCTCACGTCGGGGCAGCGCGAGAACGTGGTTGGCTACATTGAAGAGATCGACCGGTTGTCGCGCATCGTGGAAGGGCTGTCGCTCTTGGCTCGGGCGGATGCGAACCAAGTGGAGTTGCGACACGAACCGGTCCCTTTGCACGAGTTGATGCGCGAGGCCTTGGAGGATGGCAAGGTGCTTGGGGAGTCACGTTCCATCGAGATGCGCCTCAAGCGATGCGATGAAGTCATGATCTCCGGAGATCGACATCGGTTGCGGCAGTTGCTGCTCAACCTGATCGACAATGCGGTGAAGTACAACCTGCAAGGGGGATGGGTTGAGGCCGAGTTGGTGGCGGGAGCTGAGGAGACTCTCCTCTCTTTCTCGAACTCTGGGCCGGGTCTCTCGGCTGAGTTGCAGGGGCACGTGTTCGATCGCTTTTTTCGTGGGGACTCGTCGCATAACCGCGCTGTGGAGGGCTGCGGTCTCGGGTTGAGCATCTGTCAGTGGATCGTTCAAGCGCATGGCGGCAAAATTGAGTTCACTTCCGATCCCGGTGTGGTGACGCGGGTAATGGTTCGATTCCCCACCGCGTCCGCAGCGGTTTGAAAACTCGGGCCCTTTTCTACCCCGGCTGAGGAAGAATTTGAACCGCAAAGGACGCAATGTCTGAAAGGGGAAGCGGAATCCTGATGCATCAATTCTGCTCGATCTCCAGGGTCAACCTGTGTTTCAACAAGTCTATTCACTATGACTCCCTCACAATTGTTTGATTTGAATGGCCGGGTAGCGGTGGTTTCTGGCGCGGCATCGGGTATGGGGCGGGCCATGGCCACGGCGCTAGCTCACGCTGGGGCGGAGTTGCTGCTGGTGGACCTGAACTCGGAGGGTGTGAAGCAAGCGGCGGTCGAGATCACCGCTTCTTCCGGCCGTCGGACATTGCCCATGGTGTGCAATGTGTCCGAGCCAGAGTCGATCCGAGCGATGTTTGCGACGCTCGATCGCGAGTGGGGGCGCATCGATTTCTTGGGGAATGTCGCGGGCGAGGGAATTCTTGGGAAGCCGGAGACCATCTCGCTGGAGGATGTGGAGCGCACCTGGCGGAATCTCGTGTACGGCCGGTTTTGCTGTTGTCAGGAAGCGGGTCGTAGAATGTTGAAGGCTGGGCGGGGAAGTATTGTGAACATTGGATCGCTCGCGAGCCTGACGGGAATGGGGCGCGGTCATGTCGCCTACAGCATGGCCATGGGAGCCGTCGCCCAGATGACTCGCGAACTGAGCACCGAGTGGGCATCGCGCGGCGTGCGAGTGAATGCGATTTTGCCGGCGCAGGTGGTGAATCCCAGTTTGGAGAAACGAATGGCGGCCGATCCGACCCTCAAGCCCCGTTACCTCAGCGGCATTCCGGCGAGCCGACTGGGATCGCCGGCGGACATTCAGGGATTGAGCGTCTTCCTGGCATCTGACGCGTCGAGTTGGATCACGGGAGCTCTGATTCCTATGGATGGCGGGAACCTCGCGATGAACGCCGGCGGGTCGATTGGGTGAGGAACGTGCTCCGTGGCGGGACCGGATTGCACATTGCTCATTGCTCATTGCTCATTGCTCATTTTCCGAACCCGAGGGGTTCACAGAGATTAGCCGGGTATCGCAGCGCAGCGTAGATCCCCGGAATTGATTCTCAGAAAAGACAGAGCATCGCGCAGCGATGCCACCTTCTCGCCAACGAGGACGATGGATGCGTCACACAAAGCCACGAAGTCGCTGGGCTTTCCGGACCGAGGAACTAGGATTTGAACCGCAACGGACGCAACGGACGCGATGTCGGAAGGGAAAGCCTGCCGATCTTGCGACCTTCGCGATCTGCCCGATCCCCCGCTTACGCTTCAACTCAGCAGCCATTGCCACGCCGGCATCAGGTGGATCGGTTTGGGGACTTCCGGCTGGGGCAGCCGCGACTCCAAGGTGAGTATCAGTGGCTTGGCTCCTGGGTGTTCTCCTATCGCTTCCTTCAACGCTCTCACTTCTCGATCCAAGGTCGCTGGATCGTCGACGCTGGCACAGACCTGAATCAGCCACGCCGCTTGGGAGCGGTCACGGGCCAGAAAATCGACCTCGTATCCCGAGGCGGTCTTCACGTAACCCACCTCACATTTGCGACGCATCAACTCTACGAAAACAACCGACTCCAGCGCATGGCCCGTATTGGGTCGCCCGCTCCGATCAAAGGCGTGAATTAGAGCCGGATCCACCGGATAGCACTTGCGCGGGTTGACCTGCTGACGTTTCACGGAGTCACTGGCTACTGGCAAGGTCTGGAGCAGAAATGCATCCTCCAAGTGCGCCAACATTTCATGGGCGCTTTCCCGGGAAACCGCGATGTGCCGCGATTTCATGTCCGCAAAGAATTTCTGCACGCTGAACATGCCGGCCGGGCTGGCCAGCAACCGTAAAACCAGCTGCCGCAAGGCCGTGGCATTGGTGATCCCATGGCGTTCGATGACATCCCGCAACAACACGACGTCGACATAGCCCTGCAAGAGCTCGTTGCGTTCTGGCTTGGTTAGCCCTTGAGCCTCCGGAAAGCCGCCCTCATTCAGATATCTCAGGAAATGATGATCCAAAGTGGTCGCCTGCCGAGAAGTGACCGATCCTGGCCGGGTGGGTCTCTCAATGCCGTGGTGGATCAAGAATTCCCCAAAGCTGAAGGGGTAAATTGCGATCTCCCAGGCACGCCCGCGCATTGACGTGGCGATCTCCCGACTGAGTAGCTTGGCCGAGGATCCGGAGAGAAATAGCTGGGTCTGGCCGCTATCCATCATCCGACGAGCAAAGACTTCCCAGCCCGACACCCGCTGGATCTCATCCAAGAACAGTGTTGTATTCTGCGCTGCATCTTCCGGAAACAAACGAGCATGACAGTCCGGTATTAATGAGAGGTTCGACGCGTCAAGTCCCGCCAACCGCTCGTCTTCGAAGTTAAAATAGACCAGTCGACGAGCAGAGATGCCAGACTCGATGAGATCCAACCGGCACTGATGCAGGAAGGTGGTTTTCCCCGCACGCCTCATACCGATTACACATATCGCCTTGTTCTTGATCGACGGCACGGTAGCCTCGCGACGGGTCATTGACCGGGGCCGCATCTCGATCGCTTCCAGGATTTTGCTTTCGATGATCTGCCGATATTGGCCGCTCATTAAGGCCAAATATAATCCATATTGGCAGTCTGACAAGGCCAATATGTAAAGCGTAACTGATCCATGACCGTCCCTGATGGAGAATTTGGAACCGGGCAGAGGAAGCGGGGAACTATGGCCCACGGACCCACGCGGATCACACGGACTCAGAAGCGGCCCCAACGGATGGGATCGAGGACGCGGTGGCGGGAGGAATGACCCTGAAAGCGGCAGTTGTAACCACGGATTTCTCGGATCTCACGGATGGGCCAGGAATTGAACGGAGGACCTCATCACTCTGAAAGGGACTGCGATCTCCCGTTGCAGCATGTAACCACCCCTTCTCGATCCGTGTCATCCGAGCAATCCGTGGTTAGTCCATTGTCGGTTTTAGGCTAATCCACAAAGGTAGGAAAAGGATCTGGAAGTGACGGTGTGGAAAATTTGGACCTTCGACCGACACTGGCATCTTCCGGTCCTGCGCTTATCCGTGTGTTCCGCGTGCTCCGTGGGCTCCGTGGGCTCCGTGGGCTCCGTGGGCTCCGTGGGCCACATCGTCTTGCAGGACCTGATTGCTCATTGCTCATTTTGGGCAGAAACGAGGCTCGCTTCGCTCGAGGAACTGTCCGTGGACGGACAACACTAGTGCGACTGTGAAGCGCACCAACATAGCAGGGTGAGAGTCCCTGTCAGGCCTATGTTCACCAGGCCTGTGACTGAAAGTAACTGCGGCACAGCAATGTGACCGTGGAGAGCAACTGGAAGTGAACTGCCAGTCCGTAACAAGAGGACCCCACGAGGG
>JAEUHE010000198.1 GCA_016793885.1 Verrucomicrobiales bacterium | reverse complement strand
GGTGACATCGAGCTGGTGATAGCGCGGGAAGATTACCTTGGTGATCTGCTTCTTATCGTTACGCTGAGTGATGCAGTAGCGCCCGAGGATTTCGAGCCAACTCTCACGCGACCAGACCTGTTCCCAGAGATACGCGGTGGGGTGGCCGCCGTTTTTGTTTACGGGATTGCCCTTGCCGCCGTCGCACCCCTGATTGAAGGGGAGAAATTCGGTCGCCGGGCCGTCGAGGCGCGTAACCATCGCAACTTCGCTGTTGCTCACCGCGAAATGGACAATCGCTCCGCTCGGGAAGGTTAAGAGCGGCTCAGGTGCCTGACCTTTGGGGCGTGGATGGCGGTCGAAGCGGTATTGATCTACTGCATCATTGATGCTCTGGGTGAAGTCGGTTTTTAGCTCTACCGTGGCGACGGGCAGGCCGTTCAGGACTAGAGCGAGGTCGATGCTGTTCTCGTTGTGCCGTGAGTATTTGACCTGCCGCACAACGCGCAGCCGGTTGGCCGCGTAGCGCGCCAGAATATCCGGATTGATAGCGAGGGCGGGTTTGAACTCGGCTAGCTTCAGCGCTTTTTTAAGGCCGAGTAATTCGATGCCATGGCGAAGGACATCCAGCGTGCCGCGCTGGTCGAGTTGGTCACGCAGACGGGTGAGGAGCGTATCGGATGCCCTATCGCCGTGATTTTTGACGAGGGTTTCCCACGCTTCTGGCTGGTTCTCCCGAACCCATGCAATTGCATCAGCTGGAAACAACGCTCGGGCGCGGTCGTAGGAAGAACCATCGCTCTCGGCGTAGAGCCAGCCGTGGGATGCGAGGTGCTGGCAAATCTCGGTTTCGAAGCTGATTTCCTTATGCAGGCTCATGCGGCTTCCTTTTTCGCGAACGAACGAACGTCGATCTGGCCGGTCACGGCGGCAGAGATCAGAGCTGTGCGCCGTTCTTGCAGGAGATCGATGGCGTGCTGGGCTTCGATAATTAACCCTTCATAGTTAGCCGATACTTTATCGATCCTTGCAATAATGTCAGCCTGTTCGTGAAGCGGAGGTTGAACAGCTAACAAGGCTCCGATACGTTCAATATTCAAGTTGGGCTGAGTATTGGTAACGGAAGTTTCCAGCAACGCCTGACGCATCGCGACAAACAGGTTATATAAGTAATCGAGTGCCATGCCGTTTTTTGGGACGAAGCCGACGATACTATCAGGGAAGCAAGCCTCGTAATCGAGGATTGCAACATTTGCCGTCCCAGCACCTGTTATCGTCATGACCAGTGTTCCCTTTGGAAACTGTTTGCTTTGTTGGAATCCAGCTTCACTTAAAGTTTGGTGATATTGCCCGACGAAACGATTGGCCTGATTAATTTCTCCGGTTTGAATGAAAGGGTACGGTCCGTCATACATGGCAGGGTCGTGGCGAGGACGATGAGTGAACTTTCCTCGCAAAATGTTCGTGAGAGATTTTACGCGCTGGACAGTCCAGTGTTCCGGCACGTCGCCGAGCCATTCGATGCCGGAAGGCTTCATCGGCGCTTTAGGGTTCAGGCCTTTGGTGACAGCGTGAGAGATGACTGCCTGGCGCTTTTCTTTAAGCAACTCCATCAGCCGCTGTTGTTCCGTCACCAACGCATCAATCTTCGCCGTCTCGCGGTCGAGAAACGCAGCGATGGCAGTTTGCTCGGTGATTGGTGGCACGATGACTGGGAGGCGTTTTAAATCTGAGTATTTCATCGATTGCCGCAACCCGCCTCCCATCGAATAAAACACTTTCATTGTGTCGTACACGCGGAACAAATAATGCAGGTATTTTGGAGTCGGACCGTTTGGCTTTGTCGCGATGTACGCTGAGGTAATAATTCCGGTTTCTTCAACTATTGCCGAACGGAGACTGTTCCAATCGTTTTGAAGGTCTGTTGGGCGAAACACGATATCGCCACGACGGACGATTTGGTATGTCTCGAAGGATTCTGGAAGCAACCCGTCGTTCGATGAAATGTCTTTACGGACGATCTTACCGTAACTGAGCGAAAGCAGATTGTTTTCGATCATACCCTTGTTATTCTCGTTTCTCTCTTCGGCACAGGAGTACAAGGGTTTTATGGCCCAATGCTCCGGCACGTCGCGCAACCACTCCACACCGCTGGGCTTATATTTCAGGTAGCGAGGAAAGCTCACTTGGTCAGTCCTCCGATCATCGTGAGGATGCGGTCGGTGACGGTTTTTAGCTCGGCGTCAATTTCCGCCAGGGGGCGGGGAGGCTGGAATACGTAGAAATGACGGTTGAAGGGGATTTCGTATCCTACTTTGGTTTTCTCGTGATCAATCCACGCATCGGGTGCGTGGGGCAGCACTTCGCGTTTGAAGTAGGTTTCCACATCCTCGCTCAGCGGCACGTTTTCCGTATCACGCAGATTGGCATCCGGCACGGGCTTGTCTTTCCCTTTACCCCTGGTGCCGAGGACGACCTTTCCCTTGGCATCGCGCTCGGGCCGTTCGACGGTGATGGTGCGGTAGCCGAATTCTTCGTTCTTAAAAATGCGGCTGATGGGCGCACCGTCTTTCTTGACGTTCTTGCCGTTGCCGAAGAGACGGGTGATTTCCTCAATATGGTCGGGGCTCAGCTCCTTCCGTTTGCTGCCGAGGCTCTTTCGCATCTTCTGCCAGAAGCTGCTCGCATCAATCAGCTGGACCTTTCCTTTGCGCGCGGGGGGTTTGCGGTTGCTGACGATCCAGACGTAGGTGCTGATGCCGGTGTTGTAGAACATATCGGTCGGCAAGCCGATGATGGCTTCGACTAGATCGTTCTCCAGCACGTGGCGGCGAATCTCGCTCTCACCGGACCCAGCACCTCCGGTAAAAAGCGGTGAGCCGTTGAGCACGATGCCGAGGCGGCTGCCGCCGTCCTTGGTCGGGCGCATTTTGGAAATGAGATGCAGAAGAAAAAGGAGTGAGCCGTCACTCACGCGCGGCAGACCAGGACCAAAGCGTCCATTAAAGCCACTTTCCTCGGCTTCCTTGCGGATTTCGCGTTCGATCTTTTTCCATTCCACTCCGTAGGGCGGATTGGAGAGCGCGTAGTCGAAATATTTGCCCGGGAGGCCGTCCGCCGACAGGGTGTTGCCAAAGATGATATTGGCGATGTCCTGCCCTTTGATGAGCATGTCGGCTTTGCAGATGGCGTAGGATTCGGGATTAAGTTCCTGCCCATACATGACGAGGCGGGCATTTGGGTTGAGGCTTGCGAGATGCTCGCCTGCCACGCTGAGCATGCCGCCGGTGCCTGCGGTGGGGTCATACAGGGAGCGCACGACGCCGGGTTTGGTCAGAGCGTCGTCATCCTCGATGAAGAGGAGATTGACCATAAGCCGGATGACTTCTCGCGGGGTGAAATGTTCCCCGGCGGTCTCGTTGGAGAGTTCGGCAAATTTACGAATCAATTCCTCGAACACCGCACCCATTTGGGCATTGCTGACTGCGTCAGGGTGGAGATCGATGGTCGTGAACTTCTCGGTGACGAGATAGAGCAGGTTCGCCTTGGCGAGTCGGTCTATCTGGATATGGAACTCGAAGCTCTCGAAAATATCGCGCACGGCGGGTGAGAAGGCCTGCATGTAGGCGCGCAGATTTTCACCTATGTGGTCCTGATCGCCCATGAGCTTTTTAAGGTCAAGCGACGAGGTGTTGTAAAAGAGCTGGCCGGACTTCTTGAGCAGGAAGGGTTCGGGGTTCACTCCGGCTTTGCTGCGTTTGTCTAGTTCGCCTAGCACTGCCGCCTTGGTTGGCTCCAGAACGCAGTCCAGACGGCGCAGCACGGTGAATGGGAGGATGACCTTGCCGTATTCCGATTGTTTGTAATCTCCACGCAGGAGGTCCGCGACTGACCAGATGAATGCGGATAGATTGGGGTCACCAGCTTTTGCCATGCCGGGTGTATAGTGGGGGAGTTGCCACCATTCAAGCTTAAGCGTGAGAGCGCGGTTGCTAGCGAATCATCTGACCTTGAGAGGCCGCAAAACAAGTGCAGCATCCGAAACCGATCTAGTCGCTGCCCACACGGCCAGTCCAATCTCCCTGTTCGTTATAGAGGAAGCAGCGAGCCATCCCGCAGGCATTCCACAAAATGTCATAGGATGACCGCATCACCCTTGTTATAGGCCCCGCATCATCATCCAATAGAACCTCGGGAAGGATCAGGTGATCTCGATCAATCGGTTTGGCGCTCAAATATGGTAGAGAACTACTCTCCATCTGATATCCCCGAACGTTGAGTAGACTCAGCATAACGACCCAAGGAGGGGTAACTCCAAAGTGTGAAAGCAAGGCCAGATAGGCTTCCAACGTCTCGTTTACCGCGGGCTCAATCTGTTCAGAAATGAATCTGCTTCTCCGATCGAGCTCAAGAAGTTGGGAGTTTACCGTTTCAATGGCGCCGTTTCTGAAGAAGAGCGAGCTTGCGTGTGATGTTTGCGGTTCTGAGTCGCGAGAGGAGACCAGGAGACGACCATCGAAAATAAAGCGTGACGAAGTGGCCTCTTGGTTTGCACCTAACGGCCCGGGCTGGGTTCGAAATCGTTCGTCAGCCGAGAGCGCGGCGAGATCCACCTGGAAGCCCGGGGTGAACGAGATTAGCGGGCAGACATGAAGAACCACCTGAGCCGGGCCGGTAAAATCAATCGCAAAATCATTGCCGATCAGTTTTGCAAGGCGATCGGCGCGGAACGATCGAATTTGCTGCCCCATCGATTCCGAGGCGACAAACGCGGTCCTGATTTCTGCAACGTCCAACTGATATTTGCCTGCGGAGTTCCGAGCATAAAACTGGGACGAAGGTTTGGCCAAGTGGGGCGAGCTCCAACTTCTTGGGATTTGGATGATGACAACCACTCGTCCCTCAGCGACGGGCACCTTAACGATCCGCGTCCCGGCTATTCGCGGAGCAATACCGTCTCGGAGCCATGAGTCCATTCGCAAGATCTGTTCTTCGATACCGGCAGTAGTCACTCCGACGATCTCTTCTGGTAGTTGGTTGCTCTCGGTGATTCCGTAACAGATGTGCCCGCCGGTGGTATTGGCGAAGGACACAACGTCATGGAGAAACTCCTTCTTCTGCTCCGTTTGGGGGGTCGGCAAGTCGCGTTTGTAGTCGATCTCTCGACCTTCTTCTATTGACTCGGAGATTAGTTCTTCCAGATCGGATCTCTGAACAAGCTCGATCCGCTTTTCTCGAAACAGCATACGTGATTTAGTGGTCCCTAACTCCAACTGCTCAAGAACAAATTTTCTATCCAGTAACGTTCTGGAAATACAGTTTGGATTACAGCACAAATTTCAGCCTCAACCCATGCAACCTTCTCAATGCTTTTCAAAATGTAGACCACGCCCCTAACTGCTATCGTTCAGAGTGCTACGGATACGACAATGAGGCACGACCTGATAACTCCCCTACGGCAGGATCGGTGAGGGATTGCTTATGGCACAATTCATCGAAGGCCCGTTCAACTTTATCCAAAACCATTGGATCCCCTGCCTTCCACTCTGAATTCGACTCGATGTTCTCGGAGTCGAGAATGAAGGAGCTACTCAATGCTCTCTCCGCCAATGTCCAGATGCCCTTGTCCAAGCCTACCTGGGAATCGATGCCTCTCATCTGCCGGACCGACCGGAGCCTTCCCCGACGGTCGCGATGGTGGTCGGAGACTCCCCTCGGATCAGGTTTTCAGAAACCCGATTCATCGTTCTCCACAGATCCCGACCTTCATCTTCATCCCTCCGGCATTTGAGGAGGGTTTCGATGTTGATCGGGGCCTCGACCAGTCGCGCATCCCGGATTACCAAAACCACCTGGGTCGGTACCATCGTTGTCTACGGCCATCTGGACGAAGGGGTGGCAGGGTGACACGGCGATGGCCATTCGAGGCGTGGATTAGGATGCACTCGTGCTTTCGGAGCTTGCGAATGTCGTGAGGTGAGACAATGAATTCTTCTTCCTCGGAAACATTGCGCCGGCTTCCATCCTTACCGTAGCTCCAGCTGGTCTTCTTCTTCTTTCGTTTCCCGATTCTGCGCGCGACATCCTCCGCATCCGGGTCGTCGGCAGCGGTAAACCCCATGCGATTTCTCAGATTCAGGGTAAGCGTTTGCGCCAGGTCCTTGCCCAATGGCGGGACGAGGGACGTCACCGACTGAGTCGCCAAAATGATGGCGCAGCCTGCCTCACGGACGACATCCGCCACCAGATGTTCTCCAAATCCATTCTTAGCAGACGTCACAAATCGATGCGCTTCATCGACGCACGCCACCAGGAGGTTATCGTTCGCCCGCTCGGCTGCTGGCTTGTCAAAGCGGCGGATCACGTGGAGGAAACAGAGGCTTTTGAGGAAAACGCCGACGTAGCGCCGTTCGGTCATAAACCGTTGGGGCATCTGAAAACATATCAACTTGCCTCGATCGATGTCGCTAATCGAAAAGGTCGAGTCGCGACAGAAGACTTCGGCGATCTCGGGCTGCGCAAAGTGACGCACATAATTGACGACCGTGTTCAGCGTTCCGGATCGTTGCTCTGCGGGTTGTTTCAGCAGTTCCTCGAAGTGCGCACTCAGCCGTCCGGCCTCGGGCGACTCCACTCGTTTCAAATGGTCCACCAGCCCTTGAAGCTCCCCCTCCCTCTGAAAAAGGGTGTGGATGTTCTCCAGAGTGACGTCCAGACCCACCACATCCAGGGCCTCGAGTGCTGCCGCGATATTCATTTCGGCCTGCTCCCTAAAAAAGGATTGGTCTCGTTCCTGTCCCATCGCCATCGCCATGTCGATTACCATGCGGCCGTAGCTGGAGTAGGGGATTCGACGATCCCCAACGAGGTTTAACCGACAAGCCGGTTTCCAGTCGGGACTCGCGTCGTCCGGCCGAACGGTGAGCACGAGAATGTCATCCTTCCTGCCGAAGTATTCGGCCAGCTCGAGGAGTGAGGCGGAAAAGACGCCTTTCTCGTCGATGCAAAGCCCGCCAAAGTTGGGCACGTTCTGGAAAAGTTCCCGCAGCAGCCGCATCACCCCTGAAGAGGTCTTCCCCGCCCCCGTATCCCCCGTGATCAAAAAGCCTCGGGCGAAATCCCGTGCGGTCCAGCGGTGGGGACCCAGACAGACTATCGGCTTCTCTGGACACCGACCTGTCAGCATCACTGCCGGAATGAGCGGGAGTGCCCCGAACATCCAGTGGCTGGGGTAAGCCCATGCCCAGCCAGCCCCCAAAACTAAGCCGATCACGATAAGGCTGCCACGTATCATGACGTCACTTTTGAATGACCAGACGGTCTTTACTGACGACTAAGTTGCCGCTTCCCGTCCCTCCCTGTTTCAGATCCTCCACAATCGCATCTCCCACCATCCGCCGCATCACTCGTCGCAGCGGTCTGGCTCCATACTGCCGGTCAAACCCGCGCAGGAGCAGCAGCCCTTCGACCGATGGCGATGACCTCAGCTTGAACCCTCTTGTAACCAACCACTCCAGATAGGCCTGAAGATGCAACTGGAGAATGTTCTCCTGGTAGTTCACGTCCAACGGGTGAAAGACGACCGCGGCGTCGAATCGGTTAATGAGCTCAGGCCGAAGCTCCCGCCTGGCCTGAGCGAGCACATGTTCTGCCTGAGCGCTCTTGGTGATTGCGTGCACATCCACGAGTGCGCCGCTGGCGACGTTGCTCGTGCACAGGATCATCACCTCGCGCAGATCCAGCCGCTGCCCACCTGCCAGGGTGAGGTGGCCTGGTTCCAGCATCGGCAGAAGTAGGTCGATGACGGTCGAGTGTGCTTTCTCGATTTCGTCCAAGAGCACAACGGTGCGTGACCGGCGCTGGAGCAGTGGAGCTAGCCGCCCCGTGTCTCCTGATCGGTCGCCTAGCCACCATCGGGTTGCCTCGGGCTCGCAGAACTCACTCATATCGAAGCGCTCGGGTCCCTTGCCCGAGATCGCTTCGCTCACGGCTTCAGCGCTCGCCGTCTTTCCAACCCCCGTTGGCCCCAGCAGCAGGAGGCGGGGGGCGCGCTCGATCACGCCTGCCAGCCAGGCGCACGTGAGCGAACCTATATCAGAGATGGCGCTAGCTTGTCCCAGCACCCGTGCGGCCAAAAACTCCTCGATCCTTTGCAGCTGTTCCACCAGGGAAGAGATAGGTTTCATGATCCCTTATTCGAGGGGTTCCGGTCCTAGGGTTTGATCCGTGGCCCTTGACGAGGCACCTCGGGCTTCGTTTCCAGTTTGAGCTTCATCGACTCAAAGATGCCCTCGGTATGCGAGATATAGAACGGAGGCATGTAGATCACGTGACAGTAGGAATCCGCAGGGATTTGCGCGGTCGGCACGAGGCGTTCCGGTTGAATGAGTAAGGGACGAGTAGCGGTGACCAGCAGATCTCCTCGGTCGATCCGAGGTAGGAGAAGCCCGCGGATGTCTGCCGGCGTGGCTTTTCCTTGCTGAATCGCTGTTTCCAAATAGGCGGCAAGCTCCGGTAGCATCTCCCGCTCTCGGGCATGGATGATGTAGTGGATGGGCGACGTCGGGCTGAGCAGGTAGGCTTCGATGGTGCGATAGTCGATCCCGTCGATCATAGCTTCGTACTTGGCGTGCATAGTTTTGATCAGTGGTTGGTGAGGATGAGTGAGGTCGACGCGTTGGATGCAAAGCGCTCCGCCTCCAAAAGCCGAAGCCGCTCCTCAAAGCGCTGCTGCCAGCCAGCGAGGTTGGTGGCGATAGTTGCCGTGGATCGCACCAGGGGCGGGATGCTCTCGGTTACCATCTGCAGGCGCTGTGACTGTTCCTCGACCGCCTGTGTCGCCGCCTTCTGCTTTCGAAGTTCAAGGCGAAGCTGTTCATCCAGCGGCAGAGGTACCTCGGCCGCGGGACGGGGCGCGCCGGGGAGATCCAGCTGGTGTTCGGAGGGCCGCAAGTTCCAGCGCTCCGGCTGGTCGCGAATGTAGAGGACATAGCTGTCATGGAGAATGTCGGGATTGGCCGGATCCGGCCGCCGGCCGACCGAGATCGCCCGGTAGGTCGAAGGATAACGAAGCCGGTGCAGGGAGTTGGTGGAACTGACAGCGACTGGGACCTCTCGAACCACAAATGTCGGAGGCTTAGAGTTCATACAGCCGGTCAGGGCCAGCAAGGGCAGTGCGAGTTTGATATTCATAGGTTAGATGGGGAGGACTTGGGACGGGTGAGGGGCTGCGTCGTAAAAAGCCAAAAATCGGTGCCTGAGGCGACCCTGACAAAGGTCGCCTGGGCCTCGATGGTGCGGAGGACCTGGGCGGCGTAGGAATTGATGACCTCGCCAACGCCCGAGAGCGCGGCGTTCTGTGCTGTCGGTGCGATCTGGCTGCCGAACACGGTTGATTGACGCTGTTTAAAGGGCTCGGCCATGCCGCCCAAGAAGGTCGCCAGAAAGAGCTTCATCTCCTCCAGATTGTCGGCCTTCATGACCTTTCCCCGCAGCCCTGCAGTCCCGTCCGTCGGGCCCCATTTCTCCCCGTCTCGATCTTGATCGAGGGCGATCCCGGTGACGCTCAGCTCCTCTCCGGAGGGAAGCACCAGGGTCCATTCCCCTTGGGCGGCGATGCGGTCGCGCAGGCGATTCGGCTGAGCGCGCCCCAGGATCTCGGTCCCCTTAGGGATGGCCAGGCGCTTCGCAAACCAAACGTCTTCGGAAACTAGCGCAATGATCGGTGTCTCCAGCGATGACGAGTCAACGGTGTTTACCAGGCGACAGGCCACCATTCGGCCGGTGGGCATCAGCGGGAGGGAAACGTCCGGAGGCGTGTCGGCTGAAGGCGTCGCGTAGAGACTGATGGGAGGCAGAGGCTCAGCAGCCTTCGGTGCCGAGGGCTTCGGAGCCGACCTTTCCTGGCTTGGAGAAGAAAGTATCGGGTCGGTTTGTTCGCGCTTTTCTCCCCAGGTGTTCTTCGACGGGGGGATAGTCAACTCGTGAACCACGGGCTTGGAACTGCATCCGCGCACGAGGCCGATGGCGAGGACGCCTAGGACGACCGCACACAGGGCGCGCCCACCTGACGTTTGCGAGAGAAAGGCGACAGCGCGCCGAAAGGAAAAGCTGTTCATGAGCTGGCCTTAGTTGAGGTTAACCAAAATCACGAAGGCGTTGTTAACCGAGAGGTGGGTTCTCTGGCCGTCGGGAGCGCCTTGGATCACAAACCAGACCCTCTGCTCGCCCAGTGGCGGCAGGACGCCGTTGCCATCGGCGATGGCCTGAGGGAACAGATGGTCCCCGACCCGCACCTGCCAGGATCCGGGCCGGTAACGGACCTCGCGTTGGACCTTGCTCCTCAGCGTGACGTGAAAAGCCAGCGCGTCGGCGCCGGAAAATCGGAACACTTCGTCCAATCGCACTAGGAAGTCCGGGTAATCGGTGGTGGATCGAGGCCGAGCGAAGGTCACGTCCGCAACCAGCTCCGGATGATGCTGTTTCAAAGCTTCATAGTTGCGCGCACGATCAATCAGCCCCAAAAGCTGCGTTGCCGAGAGCGGCGGCGCGGCCGGAGACGTAGGTGCCGTTGCCGAACGCTTACTCAAATTCACCGCCAGCCACGGCATTTTGCTCTCCTTTAACACCAGCACGTAGGTCTTCTGGGCAGAGCGAACATTCACGTTGGCGATAGCCCCGGGAAGCAAAGCGCGAACAGAGAAGAAGCTGTTCAGGCGCAGATATGCCAGTTGGAAGAGCGCAGGTGCTCGGCCATCGGTCGTGACTCCGGCCGCGTCAATCGCCTCGATGGTATACGGGAAGCTGATGGTGGTAACGTTCGCGATGCCCACAGGCACCTCCATCGGCCGTTCCGCATCGAGGGGCAGATTGGTGACGAGCACCTGCGCCTGTATCTGGGGGGTAAGCAGGACGTGGAGGTGAAGCATGGCTGCGAGTAAGGCGGCTTTAGCGAGGGGATTGTTCATAGCGGAAGTTGCTGACAAGGAGTGGATGGCGGGCGTTTGAGGTAAGGTCGGGGTTGAGCGCTAGTTGAAGCTCCAGCTGGAAGCGAGTCGATTCCACGAGGTGCTGGGAGCCGATGGTTCCGACCAGGATGAGCTGGCCCTTAATCGTAACCAGCGCACGGCCATCCGACAGCTGCCCGTACTCGTAATGGCTGGCCTCAGCCTTCTGGTGGATCGACTTGGAGGTCCGCTCAGCCTTCTCCCGATCCGACCAGGCACGGGCCTTCTCCAAGGCGGCGGGCTGGAACAATTCAGCTAGCAGCTCCGGTTGGTCAAAGCCGCTCGGCCGACGGTTCAGAAGCGCAAAAGTAGCATCGGCTGCGGCCCGAAAATGCACATTGGTCGCATCCTGCAGCCGAACATTATATCCCATCGTCGTGGCGCCTCGGCTGTCGACCACGATGTAGCGGGTTTCAACCCGCGTTGGCGGAGATAGTTGAATGATCAGCGAGCAGACCAGGGAGACGGTCGCGACTAGGAACAGCAGAAACCAGATCTTCGCCGCGTAGTTGAGGTCGACGAGCAGCCGCGTGGGCTCAAAGGGGCGCGGGGGTTTCATAGGTAGGTTAGCGAGGTCCCAGTTTGCTCAGGGCCGATCGGATGGGATCGGCATTGATATGCACGCCTGATGTCACCATCGCCACGATGGCGAAAGGTGCAACAAACGTACTGAGCACCAGCCAGATGGCCAGGAGCAGCGAGGCGAGCAACGTGCGGAACGCCACCGCCAGGGTGTGGGCGTCGGCCCCCTGAACACCGACGAGTTGATGTGCCGTTGACAGGTCGATCAGCCGCTCTGAGACCAGCGAGGCGGCCCCCCAGCCGATGGGAAACAGCGCGATCGCGAGCATGTAGAGCAGAAAGCGAACTCCAATCGAGCGGGTCGACGAGAGGAAGAGGAACCCAACCATCAGAGGTGAGAACCCGATCCCAAACTCAAGAGCCAGCTCCTGGGATAGATATGCCAGGAAGTAGATGGCGAAGGCGCACAGCACCGCGAAGGTGATGAGCCCGACGAGGAAACCATGATAAATCACCTCGCTCGTGCGGGTGAGTTTATCCCACAGCGAACTGCCGCCCGACTGCGTGTCCAGGGCCAGCATCTTTGTAGCGAACTTCTGGAGGGTCTGCTCAGGAGCTGCGCGCAGGCCGTCATGCACGATCGTATCGACGCTCGACTTAACAGTCTGGACGAGGGGGTCGAAGCTCGCGAGGAGGGCGACCAGAGCCGCTGCTTTGATGATGATCATGAGTTTCTCCTGGGGCGCGCCAGCCTGGCGCAATTGAGCCAACAAGCCTGCGGCGCAGCAGAAGGCGGCGACGGGAAGAAGCAGCTTGTAGAGGGTGGTAAACTCGAACAGAGGGTAGGGAATAAGTGGATTCATGGCTGCCTGGTGATGAAGGAGGGTGGGGTCAAGGCGGAGGTAAAGTGGCGCAGGCTCTCGGTCATCTCCTGAGCTTGCTCCTGGTGAACGGCTTTCTGCTGACGCTCTTTGTCAGCGCGGTTCTGGATATCCAATAGCACAGCTTGCTGGGCAGAGAACATCAGCTCGCGATCCGTCGCTTCCAGCTCTGCTACCTCGGCGAGGATGACGCCCGTCACTTTCTGAACCTCGGCGTGGGTGGTTGCCGTCTGCAGCTGGGTGAGGGAGCCCCGCATCGCCGTTCGCAGGATCTGGCGGCGGCGCATCACATCCTCGTGCACCGCATCGTGATTCGACACCGCCTGAAAGATGGCGGCCTCGGGTTTGAAGACGTCGGGACGAGAAATGGCCTGGCCATCCCCGCTGACGAAGTTGCCGCCCACCGGCTGGTACATGCCTTGGCCCTGATACGCGAAGGCCAGAGCAGAATTGGCGATACTGGCGCTGGCAGTGCGCGACTGG
>JAEUHE010000197.1 GCA_016793885.1 Verrucomicrobiales bacterium | reverse complement strand
CGCTAGTTCTTCTAGGGTGGCGTTCTCAGCATTCGGATGTACCTCGAGCGCGCGCAACACTCAGGTTCAACCATAACCCGGCAAAAAGTACCAGTTTTATTTTCAACTATTTCGGAAATCTTTTTTGGCAATCGCTATAGGCAAGCTCTTCAACAGGTTCGGGAACCGTCTCAGCTACATCTTGGCGCTGAACGAGCTTCGGGGGAGCGGATTCGAACTGTTCCATCAGTCCCCGGAAAAAGCCCGCGCGCAAGAGCTGCAGGCCAAAATCGTCTCCATCAAGAAGCTCCACGAAGGCTCGATGAGCAAGATCGATGGAACCAGCGCCAGCTTCTGGTCCGCTCAGAACAACAAAGACAAGGCGGTGACCGGACTAGGCTTGCTCGAGCGCCAACGCGTCAAGGTTTGGCTGCGGAATACTTACGCGGAACTGGAATCAGCCGGCATCTAAGATTGGTAGATCGATAGGAATTGGCGTCGGAACAGGGCCTCTTGTTCCGGCAGCCGTGCCCGCAACACCTCGCGCTGCACGGCACCGTGCTGGAAGCGTCGCTTGGGAAACACCGGAAGCTGCTGTCCGGTTACAGCTTTCACCCCGCGGCTGACGATCTCTCCCTTGAGGGAGTAAAGGGTCGGGACCTCATACTGAGTGAGCTCGATGAACGGGATGCCTTCAGCCACCTCGATCACATCCGGACGAGTGAAGGGGCTAAATCCCTCGAAGCCGTACCGCCTCGCCGGAGCGTAGGTGCGCACATAACCGCGGCTGAGCCCACCGCTGTAGGTCAGAGAATGCTTGATCTTTCCCACTCCCCACCCCTCCTGATAAAGCATCTGGTTGTGCACCACACTGCGGATGGTCAGTTCCGGGTTTTCCTCAATCGGATAGTCCTTTAGGTTTTCATCCCCTCCATCGCCGTCGACCAGGAACTTCCACTGGGGGTAGCGCTGACGGATGCCGCGGCACAGCAGCAGTCCCATGGAGGCACACTGCACATCCAGCACCTTGTAGTCCTCCAACACCCGGACCGTCTCTTCCGCATCGATATCATCGGCGCTTGCTTCGATGGTTTCGAGGAACAATCCCAATCCCAACGAATCGAGGAACTGCCGAGCCTGGGCCACGTCGGGACCCTGGCCAAGATCCAGGGTAAAGGCTTTGAGCCGCCCCAGATTCATGCCCAACTGACGCATGACATGATAAGTGGTCAAGAACACCGCTCCGCTGTCCACTCCCCCGGAAAAGCACACGCCTATGGGCTCATGTTCCGGGATCTGCTGCAGCCAAATACGAATTTCCTCAGCCAAAGCGCCGATGTAGTTGGCGCCAATCTGCCCCAGGTCCTTGGGCTGCGTGTTGTGCAGCGGGTTGAAAAAACGGGTGTAAACCGGATCGGGATCCGGACACCCAATCAGCTGGATCTCGATCAGGTGATGGGCGGGAACCATGCGGCTGTAGCTGGGATGAAATTGATTCTCAAAGCCTTCAGACTTTAGCCAGGCATAAAGGGCATCAATGCGATCCGCCACCACGAGAGCGGGTCCTTCGTGCCGCTTGGCTAGGAAATAGCGCATGGGACGGTCCATCGACCGAGCCATCCGGACGGTTTTTCCTTCCTTCGCGACCAAAGCGAAAGAGCCCTGGATCGAACGGATCTGAGCGGTATCCCCGCTCAAAACTCGCTGCCGAGCCTCCTCCAGGCTGAGATTCACCAACCGATTTAGGCTGGGGTCGAGCAGATCAACGACGCGTTCCAGATACTGGTTCATGGAGGGAAATGTTAGGCGAGCGGGCGAGGATCGCCAGTGAATTTTTCCTCTGGATTACCCGGAAGAGCACTCGCTATTGTCTAGCTCCTGTGCGAGGCATAAACGAGCGGCGTTTCGCCTCACGCAACCATTGCTATGTCTCGAACCAAAACAGTCCTTGGGCTGGTGATTCTCCTGCTGACGGCCGGGCTCCAACTACTTCCGGGTGCGGCCTTCGACCGCCAGCACCGGCTCTACGCGCTCGTCCTAGATCGCTTCGTCAAGCAAGGATTGGTCGACTACACCGCCCTCAAGGCCAGCCCGCGCGACCTGAATGCCTATTTGGATTCGTTGGCGGAAGTCCCGGAAGCCGAGTTCAAGTCCTGGACATTGGACGACCAGGTCGCTTTTCTGTGCAATCTGTATAACGCGGCCACCCTGCAGCTGGTCATAGACAACTACCCGCTCAAAAGCTTGAAGGATATCGGGTTCCTGCCGTATGCGGCGTGGCGTACGCCGACGGTTCGCTTTCAGGGCAAGCTCATCACTCTCCAATCGTTGGAGCATGAGATCATCCGAGCCAAGTATCCAACGTATCCAGGGATCCATTTCGCCCTCGTGTGCGCAGCCAAGGCCTGCCCGACCCTGCGCGGCGAACCCTACCTCGGACCGCGTTTAAAAGCGCAGCTCGACGAGCAAGCCCGGGAGTTCCTGGCGGACCCAGCCAAGAACCGAGTGGTGGCGGTGCGCCGAACAATCTTCCTTTCCAAGATCTTCCAATGGTATGAGGAAGACTTCGTGCTCAACGGCGGGTCGGTGCTCGGCTATGTCAACCGCTACCTACCCCCCTCCGATCAGGAAGACATCAAGGCCGGGGGATTCAAGATCGAATACCTCGATTACGACTGGAGCCTGAACGATTCGAAGTCGGCGAAGAAGAAGTAAGGGAAACAAACAGCAGCAGCCCTAGGTTGAGAGGGAATCTAGCGACCGCTGAGAAGAGCGCGTGCTTGCTCAATGTCGCGGGCGATCTGCTCCTTCAGTAGCTCCACACCGGCAAACTTCTGCTCGTCGCGCAGTTTCTCGACCACGCGCAACTCCAGCTCGCGCCCATACAAGTCGCCGTCAAAATCCAAAAGATGCACCTCTGCTCGGAGCACCGAGGCCTCTTGGGCAACAGTTGGCCGCAACCCCAAATTCATCACGCCTAGCCGCACTTTCCCATCCACAGTCGCCTCCACCGCATAAACTCCCGGAGGGGGAAGCACCATTCCCGAGGTGTCCAAGTTGGCCGTCGGAAAGCCGAGTTTCCTCCCAAGCTGAGCGCCACGCTCCACGATTCCACCCAAAGCCCAAGGACGACCGATCATCCCACCGGCCTGTTCCATTCGGCCCGCCGCAATAGCCTGCCGAATACGCGTGCTGCTCACCACCTCACCATCCAACACGACGGGAGCCAGGCCGTTCGCCTCAAATCCCATCTCGCCGCCCATCTGCCGCAGCAACGCCAAATTGCCGCTGCGCCGATGCCCAAACACGAAATCGCTTCCAACCGAAACACTCGTCAGGACCGGGAACTCCCGAACCAACTCCCTAACGAAGACCTCCCCCGTCTTCTGGCTGAACTGGCGATCAAAGGGGATCAACCACACGGCTTCCACACCCGTCGACTGGAGGGCACGCAATCGCTGCGCAGTGGTTTGGATCATGGGAGGCATCCGATCCGGGGACACAATGGCACTCGGATGACGGTCAAAGGTCACAACCAGCGAATGGGCCTCCCGGCGAGCCGCATCCTCACAAGTCCGCCGAATGACCTCCTGATGCCCCAGATGAACGCCGTCAAAGACCCCAATCGCAACGCAGACCCTGCGTTTGCTGTTATGTAGATCCTGGGGTTGACGAACCAGCTGCATGCTGAACCGTGACGTGAGATAAGTAGGTTAAGAGTCTTTCGCCAGCTGGAGCATGGGGATCACACGCTTCTCCAACTCAGCCGTGGAGATGTTCAACAACTCCTCATACTCCATGGAATCCTCCACGTCGAACTTGCCGGACACCAGGCGACGAAGAGTCGTCAGGTGAGCCCCGCACCCCAGTTTTTGCCCAAGATCGTGCGCCACACTGCGCACATAGGTCCCCTTCGTACAGGCAATGCGGAAGGCGCCTACCGGCTCCTGATACTCCGTAAATCGGAAACGATAGATGTGCACCAGTCGAGGCTTCCGCTCCACTTCAATGCCTTTGCGAGCCAGCTTGTACAGCGGGACCCCATCCTTCTTGATCGCGGACACCATCGGCGGTTCCTGCATCTGATCCCCTACAAAGGTCGCCGCAGTCTCGTTGATCTCTTCGAGTGTCATCGGCGGCACCGGAAGCGACGAAACCACTTCGCCATCCGCATCGTAACTATTCGTGGTCACACCAAAGGAAATATGACCGCAGTACACCTTGTCGTCCGCCATCAGCTTCTCGGAGAGCTTGGTGGCCTGTCCCAGCACGAGGATCAGAAGTCCGGTGGCCTGAGGATCCAGCGTTCCACAGTGCCCCACCTTCGCAATGCCAAATTGGCGGCGAATGTTGTCAACGACATCATGGGAGGTGGGGCCGGCGGGTTTGTCCACCAGCAGCGCTCCATCGAGCGCGGTGAATGTTTTCATGAAGCACGAACTGTCTTGAGAGCTTTTCGAATCGCGGCGAGCACCCGTCGCTGAACCGCCAGGGGACGCCCGGCAATGCGAGCTCCAGCCGCCGCCACATGCCCGCCGCCGCCGAAGAGCCCTGCGATCTGATTCACATCCACTTGGGCGCTTTTGGACCGGAGGCTGACGCGAGTCAGCTCGGGTTCCATCTCCTCAAACACGCAAGCCACGATGACTTCATCGATCGCACGGATATGATCGATCAGCCCTTCAGAATCCGCCGGCTTCGCTCCGGTGCGCGTGTAATCGGCCTGCTTGAGCCAGAAATAGGCCGTCCGATCGTCATGGGTAAGCCGAAATCTATTGTAAACCCGCTTGAGCAGCTTCATCCGCGAGAGCGGATACGACTGATACACCTCGTGGCAAACACGAGCGAGATTCGCTCCCCGCTCCACCAGATGACTGGCGGTCTTGAACGTGGAGGGACTGGTCGAAGCGTATTGAAAAGACCCGGTGTCGGTCGAAACCGCCGTGAAGAGGCAATCGGCAATGGGCGAGGTGATCGGCCATTTGGCCTGCACCAACAGCTGGTAGATGAGCTCACCGGTGGAAGCCTGTTTGGGCGATATCCAGTTGAGATCCCCATACTTGGTGTTGCTGGCATGGTGATCGATGTTAATGAACACCTTGCGCAGCCCGATATGCTCCGCCGTGCGCCCGAGACGCTCAAACGACGCGCAGTCGGTCGCAATCACGCAATCGAAGCTCTGGCCAGGTTCGGGAACCGCCACCAGCTTCTGCGGATCCAAGAACGCGAGCTTGTTGGGAACAGGATCCTGATTCCAGCAAACGGCATCCTTGCCGGCAGCTCGCAAGGCCAGGGTCAATCCCAGCTGGGACCCGATGCAATCGCCATCCGGCCGAATGTGCCCAACGATGCAAAAAGACTGATGAGACCGAATCACTTCCAGGATTCGGTCGATGACGGGTGCTTTCATTCGGCCGTCGGGGGTTCCTTCGGCAAAGGAACGGGGGCGGAAGCTTCCTGCCCTGTTTCCTTTTCCAGATCTTCCATAAGGCGAAGAACCCGGTTCCCACGCTCGATGGAGTCGTCGAGAACGAACCTGAGCCGGGGAGTGAACTTCATGATGACGGCTTTGGCGACCCAGTCCTGAATGCGCAGCCGGCTCGCGTTGACCAGGTTCAGGGCATTCCGCTGCTGAGCATTCGTGCCGTAGAAGCCGAGGATCACCGTCGCCTGGCGCAAATCGCTCGAGATGTCGACGTCATTGACGTTGATCAACCCGCCTTCCTCGATCCGCACTTCGCGACGGATGGCTTCGCCGATCTCGCGCTTGAGCAATTCTCGAACCCGCAGTTGCCGATGAGAGGACACAGGGTCGTCAGGAAAGAGTTACAGCTCGGGGGCAAGCTTCTCGACTGCGTAGCACTCGATGACATCGCCCACCTGGAATTCGTTGAACCCATCCAGCCGGATGCCGCATTCCATGCCCGAACGGACCTCGTTGACTTCGTCTTGGAAACGTCGAAGCGAAAGCGATACCCCTTCGTAAATGCGGTTCTTGCGACGCATCACCCGCAGCTTGCCCCGGATCACGCGACCATTGGTTACCATGCAACCTGCCACATTGCCGCCCTTGGAAAGCTCGAATACTTTGCGAATTTCGGCCGAACCCACCACGGTTTCCCGGAGGATTGGCGGAAGAAGTCCCGCCATGGCTTTCTTCACCTCATCGATCAACTCGTAGATGATCGAGTAAAGCTTGATCTGCACCCCCTCGTGCTTGGCCAAGTCCGACACTCCGTTGTCGAGCCGGGTATGGAATCCCAGGATGATGGCGTGCGAGGCCGATGCCAGTGTAGCATCGTTGCTGGTAATGGTACCCACCGCGAAATGCACGATCTCGAGGCTGACGCGATCCGACTCGATCTTGCGCAAGGCTTCCACGATGGCCTCGATCGAACCTTGCGTGTCCGCCTTGATCACCACCTTGAGCACCTTGGCATTGGCCTCTTCGATGCGTCCGAAGAGATCTTCCAAGGTCGCCTTGGCAGAAGGCTGCTGTTGGGCGTCAAAGCGAGCCTGCTCGGCCCGCTTTTCGGCAACCTCGCGAGCCGCCTTTTCATCCTCGATCGCGCTGAACTCCAGTCCCGCTTCGGGAACACCGTTCAAGCCGAGAACTTTGACCGCGACGGAGGGGCCGGCCTCTTTGAGCCGCTTACCCTCCTCGTTGATGAGAGCGCGCACCCGCCCCCAGAAAGGCCCGCAGATGACGGCCTCGCCTAACTTCAAAGTGCCTTTGCGAACCAGCACAGTGGCGGTGGGACCTCCTGGCTCCAAACCGGATTCGATGACATTCCCCTTCGCCAAGCGATTGGGATTGGCCTTCAACTCGAGCAAGTCGGCCTGGAACAAAATCATCTCGAGCAGCTTGGGCACCCCTTGGCCAGTCAGCGCCGAGACATCCACAAACAAGGTCGTGCCACCCCACTCGTCAGGAACCAAGCCCTTCTCTTGAAGCTGCTGGCGCACCTTCATGGGATTGGCATTCGGATGATCGGCCTTGTTCACCGCCACCAGGATCGGCACTTTCGCCGCCTGAGCGTGGCTCAAGGCTTCGAGAGTTTGCGGCATCACACCGTCATTCGCCGCCACCACCAGAATGACAATGTCAGTGACGTTCGCACCGCGAGCTCGCATGGAACTGAAGGCGGCATGACCCGGGGTGTCGAGGAAAGTGATCTGAGCCATCTCGGTGGGCCGCTCCGGATGCGGGATCGCGATGGTGTAAGCGCCGATGTGCTGGGTGATGCCGCCCGCCTCGCCGGCAGCGACGTCCGCTTTCCGAATCATGTCCAGCAAGGAGGTCTTGCCGTGGTCGACATGCCCCATGATCGTGACTACAGGCGCCCGCGGACGAAGATCCTCCGGCTTATCCTCTTGATCCAGCTTCAGCTCCTGTTTGGGAGCCGTCACGCCGGTGCCGGTTTTCCGCTTCTCTACCTCGAAGCGAAACCCGTGTTTGGCGCAAACTCGTTGGGCGATAGTTTCATCGATGGCCTGGTTTACCGTGGCCATCACTTTGAGATCGATCAGGTCCGCAATCAGGCGGAAAGGCTTAATGCCCATCTTCTCAGCCAACTCTCGAACGATGATCGGAGGCTTGATCGTGATGGTGGGACCTTCCACCGAAACACCCCCCTGCTGAGAACCCGCCGACTGCGGCGCGGGACGATTTTGCTGATAGCCACCCTGCGGACGGTAAGCACCAGGTCCGCCCTGGGGACGGTTGCCCATGCCGGGCCGATTTTGGTTCTGGTAGCCGCCACCCTGCATCCGACCACGATCCATGCCCGGACGCGGGGGCAGATTGCCACGCTGCGGCACCGGCGGAGGCGGAGCTGAACGTTCATTGCCGCGGCCGGAACGACCGGAAGTGGGCAACTGGATGAACCCAACCTTATCGCCGATTCGAGGACCCGCCGGCGGAGCCGGCGGAACCACGGGCGCCGGTGGAATCACGGGCGCCGGACTAGGGACGGATGGCGGAACGATGGGTATGGCTGCCGCGGAGGGCCGGACAGGTTCAGGAACCGCAGGCCCCTCAGCAGCCGGTTTCTCACTCGCAACCAAAGGCTTAGCGGATGCCACCAAAGCTGGAGTCGCTTCGGCAGCAACCGGAACCAGCTGGGGCTCGGGAACGGGGACAACCTCAGGAATCGGAGCAGGAACGGCCGCGACGGGCTCGGGTACCGGCGCCGGAGGCGTTTCCTTGATGACTTTAATCACCTCGATTACCGGCTCCACTGGGGTGTGAACAGCAGGGGGCGAGCTGGAAACCGGTTCGGCCTCAGCGGGGGCATCGGTGGGGGTGAAAACCGTTCCAGCCGGACGCCGAGCGACCACCTGCTCTTCGAGATACTCCGCGGTGATTTTATCGAGAGAACTAGAAGCGACCCGGGCACCAGAAATACCTAGCTCCTTGGCCACAGTGAGCAGTTCCTTGCTTTCCAGGCCAAGTTTCTTTGCTAGGTCGTAAATGCGAACGGGCATAATTTAGTAATTCGCCTCGGTTGAATGCCAAGCCTTTCATGCTCGGAACGAAGCGACGATGGGCAGAACCCAAGTCATGGTTTATACAGTGGACGTCTCGCCCACTTTGAATGTGCGACGTGCCACCTCTTGGCGCGCCGATTCCAGAACCGCCTCAGCACTAGCTCCGATCTGAGGAATTTCCGCCAGATCCGCCGCCTCAACCTGCAGCAAATCTTCCAAACTAGCCAAGCCGTTGTGCACCAAGGCATCCGCTTGCTCAGCGGTGATCCCCGGGATCGCCGCTAGCACACGCACCGCCTCCGTGAACTGAGCCTGAAACTTATCGTCCAAAGCAACCACCGGAGCTTCTTCAGCCTCGATGTCCACCTGCCAACCCGTCAAACGGGAAGTCAGGCGTGCGTTTTGTCCACGCTTGCCGATCGCTTGCGACAGCTGATCCGATCCCACCACCAGCTTGATACGCCGACGACCCTCATCCATGTCAAAACTCTTAATCTTCGCCGGCGCCAACGCATTGGTGACAAAGTCCCGAATATTCGAGGACCACCGAATGATGTCCACCTTCTCATTGTTCAACTCGCGAACAATGTTCTTCACGCGCTGCCCGCGCAATCCAACGCAGGCCCCCACAGGATCCACCTTCTCGTCGCGAGTGTAGACGGCAATCTTCGTGCGGAAGCCGGGCTCGCGGGCAATCGACTTGATCTCGATGGTGCCATCGTGGATCTCCGAAACTTCCACCTGAAACAACTTTTGAACGAACAGAGGATCTGCCCGCGACAGAATGATCTCCGGACCATGGGGTCCATTGTCCACCGCCTTCACGTAGCAGCGAATCCGCTCGCCTACCTGATATTCCTCGGTCGGGACCCGCTCGCGATTGGGTAACAGCGCCTCGTACTTGCCAAGGTCGATCGTGACATCGGAACGCTCGAAACGACGCACCACGCCGCTTACAATATCGCCGACCCGATCCTTAAACTCATTAAAAATCAACTGCTTCTCCGCCCGTCGAATATGCTGCATGAGCGACTGCTTCGCATATTGGGAGGCGATCCGACCAAACCCAGCCGGAGTCACTTCGATCTCCACCTCATCACCGACAACGGCATCGGACTTAACACGACGGGCATCGAACACGGACATTTGGTCGTGCTTCGAGATCACCTTCTCGGCGACGATCATCTTAGCAAAAGCCTTGATATCGCCGCTCTTGGGATCGATCTGGACACGAAGCTCCCGAGCCGGACCCACGGCTTTCTTGGCCGCCGCAAGCAACGACTCTTGAACCGCGGCAAGCAACGTGTCGCGGTTGATTCCCTTCTCCCGCTCCCAAAATTCCAGCACAGCTAACAGGTCGGCATTCATAGACAGAGTCCGTGTCCCCACCCGGGGAACAAAAAAGTCGGTAGATTGCTCTCCGACTTCGACGCGCTGGCCAAGCCAGCAATCTAACCTATAGTTGACGTAGATTAGGAGTCCGATCAAGGAAGGTCAAGCCGCAATTCCGGGCGGCCTCGGAAGGGGATGGTGCCAGTCTTGTCTAAATCCAAGAATCTGCTCGCCCCCACCTCATCCGGATGCCCCGCTCGGCCTCGAACAACCTCTGGTCAAGTCGCACCACTGACATTGTTAGATTCATAACCCATTGGATACAATAGATTAAAGAACCCCGAGCCTTCACGAACCAGAACTCCATCGTCGTCTTTGCCCAATACGCAAACTCAAAGAGATGCCCACGAGCTGGGCGGTCGGTTAGAACGGCTGAGAGCCAAAGGAAAGCACCCACCTCGGCCGCTTCCTGGCGAAGAGTCCCAACGCCATGTAAGCAGAACTAGACCTGTCATTAGTTTATCCAATTGAGCAGGACTCCCTGCGGGGATCAGGTGGCCGAAGTGCAGCACTCGGTGGAATGGAGAAAAAAGATCGCAACGAATCGATCCGAGCTCTGTCTCTATAAACGTTCGGAAGGTAACGAATCGAAAACCAGTGGCCGGCGCTGGCCATACCGAAACTTCAGCTGAGCTTGCTTGGGATTATTTTTGAGAAAGTGGCGCAAGCTTGGCTTTTCTAATGGCCACTTTAGGTCCCGCCTCCTGCAGACTTGCCAATATCCAGCGCCGGCCAATTTCGATTCTGGAGTGTTGATCGATACAGCTGAAAGTCCGTAGACTTTCGCCATGAACTTCCTGGTAACCGGAGGAGCAGGTTTTATCGGCTCCCACGTTTGTGAACGCCTGCTTCGGGCCGGACATCATGTGTCTATCCTGGATGATCTCAACTCGTTCTACTCCCCCGCGATCAAGCGCCGAAATCTCGAGGAAATCACTGCCTCCGGCGGTTCCATCCAGTTCATCGAAGGCGATTTGGCGGACCGCGCCAAGGTCGACGCCGTGTTCGCGGGTACCCGCTTCGACCAAGTGATCCACCTCGCAGCGCGGGCGGGCGTTCGCCCCAGCCTGCAAGAACCAGCCTTGTATCAACGAGTAAACGTCGAGGGCACCGTCAACATTTTGGAGGCCGCGCGGCTGAGCCAGGTACCCAAGGTCACCATCGCGTCATCCTCCTCGGTTTACGGCATCAACTCCAAGGTCCCCTTCAGCGAGGCCGACCCGATCACCACTCCGATCTCCCCCTACGCGGCTAGCAAACTAGCCTGCGAAGCGCTGGGGCATGTGTACCATCATGTTTACGGTCTGGATATCATCATGCTCCGCTTTTTCACCGTCTACGGACCTCGCCAGCGTCCCGACCTCGCCATCCACAAGTTCGCGCAACTCATCTCCCAAGGGAAACCGATCCCTGTCTTCGGCGACGGCTCGAGCGCGCGCGACTATACGTACGTCGACGATACAGTGGATGGCATCATGGCCGCCACCCAGCATCGTTTCGGCTACGATGTATTTAACCTCGGCGAGTCCCAAACAGTCACGCTGAGTCGGCTGATTGAACTTCTGGAGCAAGCACTGGGTCGGAAGGCCATCATCGACCGTCACGGCGCCCAGCCTGGCGACGTGCCCATTACGTATGCCAACATCGACAAAGCGCGTTCCCAGTTGGGTTACAATCCGCAGGTGAAGATCGAAGCCGGCATCTCTCGATTCGTCGAGTGGTTTCGGAAGCGCGCGTAGGTGCCAGGTGCCTCTGATGGGCCGACACGGCCCACACTACATTGTAGGGTCGTCCGCCCTCGGACGATTCCCCGGCCACGAGCGCAGTGGGCTCGAATGTCTCTCACAAAGGCACGAAGCTCACCAAGGTCATGAGCCGAAGATTACCCGGCCGAGCCAAAAGAGAGGAAAAATCAAGACCAGTTCTCTTCCCCGTCTGAACCGACCGGAATAAGCCTTCTCAGGTCGGCTCCTACACGGGCTCAGGCCCAATCCATGCAGTCGTTCAGCACGCGTTTGCTTGATCTTTTTGCGAAATCCTTCGTTGTTCGTCGCTTACGTATTTCGCTCAATACGCTCGCTCCTCACGCCTCGGTTTTCGCACAAACCTGCTGCGCAACCGCAGGCCGCCCTACTGCATGGATTGGGCTCAAGGCGCCGCCACTTCCAGCCGCGCACTGGCACTCTTCGTTCCCAACTGGTCGCTCACGGTCACTCGATAAACGCCCGCAGCGGCCGGCTGAATCGCATTCAAGGGGAACGTCGACCCAGTAGCGCCTGGGATCAGGCTGTTCTCAAAGTACCATTGATACCGCAGTACGCCCTGCCCGGTTGCGAGCACGCTGAATCCCGACGAGCTCCCAGGTGCAACACGCAGATCGGCGGGCGCCTGCACAAGAGTCGGGCCAGCGAGGCGAGTGTCCGGGAGTGACGGAGTGACGACTTGATAATACCGGGTCAACGCCCCCGGATAGGTGTCCACCATCGCGAGATCGCGGTCCGCCGTTCCCGCCACCACATTCGAGATGGTATTCCAAGAGGCGGACGATAGGTCCCCGCGCATGCGCAGGGTGTAGGAGTGATTGGAAGCTGCCGTAAACCGGAGCTGCTGACCACCGTTGGCCAAGGGCTCGAGACGGAGGCGCAGCACGCTTGAGGCGTTCCGCGGATGGGTGCCAGCCAGCCACTCACTGCGATTGTTCATCCCGTCTTGATCGGTATCCTCCAGTGACTCATTGGGTCCGCCGGGGGCGAACCCGTAGGCGGTTTCCCAGTCGTTCGGAAGCCCATCGGCATCCGTGTCCGGAAGCACGGTCAGCACAGCCTCTGCGCTCGCTGTGGAGGCACCTGCCAAATTCGTAACGATGACGGAGTATCGACCAGCCTGACTGAGTTGAACATTGGTCAAGACAATCGATGCCTGGTTCGCATTGTTCGTCGTGGTCAGGAATACACTGGTGCCTCGCCGCCAGCGATACACCAGCGGCAGCGGTTGTCCGCTGGCACCCGCGGTCAAGGTCACGTTCTCACCCACCACCGCTGTCACGCTCTGGGGAGCAGAAACAACCACGGGCTTTAACAGAACTCGGAGCAACGCGGCCGAGCTGTCCACCACCGTGCCGGAGGCGTCAGAAACTCGAGCCGAATAGCTGCCCGCATCGGCCATTTGAACCGCGGGAAGCAGCAGCGATGGAGAATCATTGCCCGGCAACTCAACGCCATCCTTCAGCCATCGATAGCGCAAGCCACCCGTCCCCAGCGCAGCCACCCGAAACACAACATTGGTCCCTGGTCCGGTGTTGACTGTCTGCGGGGAAAGCAGGATCCGCACGCGATTCTCGACCACCACTTCGGAGGCGGGGCTCACACGCGACCCGTTTCGATTGTAGACCACGACGTCGTATATCCCAGCCCGATGGGCCTGCAGGTTGGTGAGCTGCAGGCTAGCATTCGTGGCACCCGCCAGCGGCTGCCCCTGGAATCGCCAGCGGTATGAAAGCGGCCCTTCCCCCGAAGAAACCACATCCAGCCGAACCTCCGTTCCAGCAGCCGCGGTGATCAAAGGCGCGGAAAACTGGCTGATCTCGGGCCGCGTCCCGCTCCCCAAGGGTTGTCCGGCGGTTGCGGCCGCCACGATCCAGTTCGACGCGTCATCCCCGAACGCCGATTCCACCAGCCGCTGAAGGGAGGCGCCGGTTCCGTCGGCCCCAGCAGGCCAAACACCCCCATCTTGATAATCCACCCGATCGACCAGAATCATCGGAACTCCGTTCGTCGCCGCCTGCCCGGGCTTGCGCAGAGAAATCCGGCCCGCCGAATTATCGAGCCGGCCACCATATGGGCCATAGAGCGGAACGTCCGCAGGCACTTGAAACCGCTGCCGAAAGCTGGTGGCGACCGAGACGGAAACCAGCGGATCAAAGTTAACCAGCAGGAGACGCTTGCCGGCGGCGAGCGAGGTGTTCAACGGGAAGGTAAAACGGATGTCGCCCGTGATCTCCCAACGATTGGTCGCGGCCGCAGGATCAAACAGCGCGACAGCCGAGGACGACAGGTTGCTCAGCTCAACGAACTCATCAACGCCGTTGTCCAGCCCCCCCGCCAAATCAACCGGATGGAACATCACCTCGCTCACAACGACAGGTCCCACCTGTGGGCCGGCATTCGCCTGCCCGAACGAGGTTGTCGATTGCGCAACAAAGGAATCATCACCGGTTGAGGCTAGAAATCGTCCGAAGGATACTCCTGGCGCCGAGGCGCCGAAATCGTATCCGTGCGCCCACGGGAGCACGGCGCCCGCAAGGTTGGCCGCTACGAGATACACTTCCTCCCCTGCGGAGCTGAAGGAGAACCGGTTCGGCCCCGCGTTAAACTGATCCTCGACCGCAGTCCAGAAACCGCCCGGAGGGATTACGGTATTGTTCGGCACTCGGTACTTTTTAGGATCTTGGAGGTCGTCGGTCAGGAACCAACCGCTGATGTCTGCCCCTTGGGGCGAGTACAGCTCGACCCGATCGACTCCCGCAGATCCGGGATTGGCGAGCAACTCGTTGACGAAGACGGCCGGTATCACCGGCGATGCGGGATCTTGAGCAGTGCCCGGGCGGTGGGTTTCTATCGGAGTTGGAATCCAGTAGGCCTTCAAGCTCGGAGTGACCGCCCCGCCAGCCGCTGGGTTCGCGGCCAGAGCCAACCCGGCTCCGTCGGTCACTGGATACCACTCGTCCCGATACTCGAACTCAGCGATCACCTCACCGGTCGCCTCCTCAAGTCGAAGCACCTCGCTGCTGTCATCCAGCAGCCCTTCGTACTGGCCAGCGATGCGCGCCGACGAGCCGTACCGGCTTTCGTAAGCCGCTCGATTCTTGACCAAGAGCAAGGTTTCAGGCGCCGACACGGAAGCAGCCGGGATGACCGGGATGGAGCTGGTGGTAAAGTCAAATTGGATTCCACGGGTGAACTGAAATCCCGCGAGGGCTAGCGGACTGGAGCCGGTGTAAGTCAGCTCGATGTACTCGAAATCCTCACGAGTGAAGGCGCTGTTCACGGGCGGCGCGGGGGGATGATACATGATCTCGGTCACGCGCAAATGCTGCTGCGCCACAGTGGGACGCACCGCACTCTGAGCCTCGGCCACCAGCCGCCCGTACCGATCGGTCAACTGGAGCGACTCCCCGCGAGCCGAAAGGCGTCGGGAATAGTTGCCTTGAACAAACAGGCCCTGACCGCCCCGCGGCCCAGTGGTTCGGGCTCGGAATGCCGCCACGTTGGGCGACAAGTACATCGTCTCGGAAGGCCCAATCACCGTGCCCGGATGAAACTCGAATTCGATTCCACCCGATACCTTCCATCCGCTCAGATCCAAGGCAAAACCATTCGGATTCACCAATTGCACATACTCCTCGTCTTGGTTGCCAGAGGCGGGAAAGGACTCGATCTCGCCGAAGCTGATATCTGCGGAAGTAGGCTGCTCAAAAGGGACGACCGCGTTCTGAGGTGTCCCGCCTCCAGCTACATTGTAACGCGAAAACAGGTCGTTTCGGCGGGTGGGGAAATAGCTCAGAACATCGCTATTGCCAGGGATCGGCCCCGGCCGCGACAGGTTGGTGGAAAGAGACCGAACCCTTTGCTCAAAAAAGCCGGTCGCGGAGGGAGTTCCCGGCGGCTGCAGCAGATCGTCCATCAGGGTTCGCAACCGGCGCAAGTACATCTCCCGAGGGCGCGGATCGTTGAACAGCACCGTCCAGAGCACGTTCCACTGATCCGCATTGTCCTTGGAATGGGCGCGATCGCCAAAGAACGGATGATGCAGGTGCTGGCCTCCGTCGCCTTCAACCCCGAAGGACCAATCCTTGTCCCACGGAAAAATGGACCATTCCTTGGTGCCGTTTGAGTCGCGATACACGTAGAAGTTCTTGCGCACATCGTCCGCGTCCATGATCAGGCTGCGAACCGCGAGAAAGTTGACCATCGCGGGGAGATTCAGGTTGTCGAAAATGTAGAGAGCCCGCTCATCAGCAGTCTTGTTCAACCGAATCCCCGTAACCAAAGCCTGGAGGTCGGCATTGGATTCGTTCTGCCGGGTCTTCTTCTCCACGCCATCGGTGGAGTCATTGAAGACGGGATCCAGGCTTCCTCGCTGAACCATCTTGTAAAGGGCGCCTTCGGGATCCAAACCGTTCCGCTCCAAAAACCGCTGATCGACTTGCTCGACCCAGACCGCCACCCGGTCCTGCTTGTTGTTCACCCGCATCAGCACATTGAAGGAAAGGCAGGCAGGCACGCCCACCCGACGAAAAGTCTCGAAGGCCAGCAGCGGACGAATGAAGCTGGGATCGCTTCCATTGGAGTTCAGGTTCGCCTCGCGAATCCCCCCATAGCTCTCATCCAGCTGAAATTCGTCCCCACGGTTGAAATCAAACTTCTGCGACCCCAAGGTGGTCGCGCCGCCACGCTCCCGAATGAACACATTGTCGTAGAAGCGGCCTTGGTAGAAGAGCGACCCGCGGGCGCCGTTGCGGCTCCGGGATCCGGTTTCATTCGGGGTAAACCACTCCCAAGTCGGAATGGTACTGGTGATCCCCGTGTTGAAGACCACCGTGCCCAAATACTCTGGCGAGCCGGTCGGGTCATCGAAGAGAGGCCAGCGGGAGGCGCGTCCCGCGAGATCCGATGCCGAAATAAACCAGCGAACCATCTGACCGTTCGTAGACGCGGCGGCTGGGATTGTTGCGCCAAAGACGCCATCGCCCGCCGCGCCATCACCGTGCAAACCATCATCCAGCATGGGCAGTGTGTTGGTGACGCCATACATGACGCGATAGCTCAGAAGTATCGGACCGAGGGCGGTGCCGACCGGTGAGATGCGAGCCGTCACCACCAGGTCTTCCTCGTTGCGAGGTTGAAGCGGTCGATGCGACGGACTGCTGATGACCGGGCCGAGCTCAGCTGCGGCGCTGCTGTTCGCCGCTCCGGGGCTGGGTACTGGGAAATACCGAGCCTGCTGCGAAAGGTCGCCGATTTCGGTGGCCTCCAATTGAGGCTGCAGAAAGAAATCCGAGTTGTCGGCAGCCACGTTCAACCCCTGGATAGCTAGAACGTTGACCCCTTCCACCAACAAGCCGCGAACACTGTTCAGATCGAATTCCTCCAATTGAAGCGCCAACGAATCCGCATGCCGATCGGTTGCGGCAGAATTCCAGATGTTGCTGATGGGCGCGTTGGCGCTCGCCACTTCCACACCATTCAGATAGGCGACGAAGCCGTCGTCGTAACGCACGCGCAGCTTCAAACGATCTATCCCACCCACGTCCGCGGCCGTGAAAGGGAACCGAAAATAAGCGGAGGCATTGACACCGAATAGTTGGCTGCGCAGGTCAGTCGTGATCTGGGAGGCGAACGAAACGGGAACAAAAGTCTGAGCGCCCTGGTAGTGAGCCAGGACTTCGTTGGTGGAAAAGGCCCGTCCATAGATCGCAATCTCGTCCATCAGGCCGTTGAAGGTCGTAGTAGGCGATCCGGGGTCGCCGCTGTGATTACTGCCAAAGATCAGGTCCGTTCCAAAGCTGAGGTCGCCGTTGTGGGTCGCGTTGATGATGCGAACCCCGTTCAAGAATCCACGCAGGGCTCGGGAGCTGTCGCGGGTCACCACCAGATGCTGCCACTGATTGGTCGCGACCGTTCCGCCGTTTCCGAGGTACGTGTTGTGGAACACGCTGATCCGTCGCGCCGCCTGCGCGGACAGCTGAATTCCAAAATCCCCGCCGGCGCCCTTGTACGTAAAGAGGTCGCCGCGCGGAGTTGGGTTGGTGGTCAGGAACCACATCTCGACCGTGAACGGCCCGGTTCCGAAGTTGAAAGCTGGGTTGGCCGGGATGCGCAAATTGCCCGCACTTCCCGGACGAAACGCCATATTGGAAGCCTCGAAGCCACTGAACGAAGGACCGCGCGGGCCGGCCGCCCCGGGAGCCGCAGTCCCGGAGTAGAGGCCGTTGGCGGCTGCGCCCAGATTTCCGTCGTTACGGGCGGAAGACCCCGCGCTCTCGTTGAGTCGGAAAAATGCCAGAGGGTCCGACGCCAAAACGAAGCTGGCAGCGGAATCCTCCGCGGAGTCCGGAACACCGGTGTCGTATCCGAAAGCAGCGGTTCCAGAAGTCCAGCTGGCGTCATCAAATCCACGAGTGGTCCAGGCCAAGCCTTCGGCCTCGTTGGCGGGCACCCGAACCTTGGCGGTTGCCCCGGCGGGGATCAAGGGAAGGGTGATCACACTCGGTGCCAACCCATAACTCACATCCGGAAACTGGGCGGGATAGGCGGGGGAGTATTGGGAAGCAACCGTGAGGCCATCCGGCTTCACCAAGCCGAGGAACTCCCCCGGGGCTCCGGCATCCAGCTTGAAGTTGGTGTGCAACGGCCTCCCGGGGAGTGCGCGGTTCTTTGAGGAAGCAAAAACCACCAAAAAGCCGCGGGGCGGAATGTTGGTGGCGGGGAGCAGCCACTTGCGCAGGTTACCGGCGGAGTCCGACAGAGACCACCCCGCGGTGTTTACTGCGTTGGTGGTGATGTTCTGAAGCTCGATCCAATCGCTAAACTCCCCGTCCTCATCTTTGAGCCCAGTCTGGTTGCTCGCCATGAACTCGGAGATCACCAGGGGATCGGCGGAGGTGACGACGGGACACCAGACCGAACAGAAGAGAAGAACAGCAAGAGCACAACGCATAACAAAATTCTGAGGTTTCCAGACTAAGTGGTTACTTTAGCGTTACGTTTAGCCGGGATCAATGAGGAACCGTGGAATCGTGCACCCGGGCCCACGCCCAGCCCATAAAACGAAGAAGCGGCGGAGCGATTCTCTCGCTCACGCCGCTTCAGCAAAATCAGGTCCACCCCGCGGGGTCAGCTCAGTTGGCCCGCTCCATGTATTTACCGGTCCGGGTATCAATCTTGATCTTCTCGCCCTGCTTGATGAACAAGGGGGCTTGAACGGTGACGCCAGTCTCAACGGTGATGGTTTTCATCACGTTGTTGGCTGAATCACCTTTGATGCCCTCGGGGGCATCGGTCACCTTCAGCACCACGCTGGGCGGCAATTCGATGGAGACCGCCTTGTCCTCCACCAATGTCATCGTCACAGAGGCGTTCTCAATCAGGTAATTCTTGGCGTCCCCGACGATCTCCGGAGTGATGGTCACGGTCTCAAACGTCTCCGGGTCTGAGAAGACGTAATCGCCATTGTCAAGGTAGCTAAACTCCATCTTCTTGGTCATCATCGGGATGACTTCGATCTTTTCAGTCGAGCTGAAACGCACGTCGGCAGATTTGCCAGTGCGGATGCTCCGCAGGGTTGCCTGCACAAAGGCGCGGAGATTTCCGGGTGTGCGATGCTGGCTGTCCAACACGACGGAAACGTCACCGTTGTAACTAATTGCCATTCCCTTACGCAGATCGTTCGCTGTTGCCATAAAATTCGATAGATGTTTGCACCTCGATCCGAGGAGCAAGAGCCAACTAAAATAGTGCGGAAACAAGTCAATGCAAGCCTGGAATTCGATGGCCTACTAGGGCGGGTGTGATCAAAAGTGGGTGAGATCCGTTTGTCTTGCCGGGGGATACCCGACTGCGTCTGGTCTTGAAAAGCTGTAGAGGCCTACAGCACTCCAAAAGGAACTCACCCCAAGAAGTGAGGATCTCCGACAACCTGCTTAGTTCTCACTTTTGTGGGAAACGAGGAGAGCCCTGTACAGCTTCCCCGCCCCCGGAGGGGGATCTAGGCTGCCTTCACCCGGGTTTAATCACCCCCTACTAGGACGCGCTAGGGCTGAGCTGGCGCTAGGACCTGGTAGAGTCGCAAATCCGGTGCCGCATTGGTCTCGCGCACCTCCACCAGACGATTCGTGGATCGGGATGGCACATCGACCAACTTGAGCCAAGCGGATGCGTCCAGGTTGGTGCGATAGAGCACGCTGAAGGTTTGATTGGAGATCGCGTTGAATCGGATCACTACCCCCGGGGACTGCAGCTCCACGCTGAGCCTTAGCCGGCTGGCGCTGCTGCGCGGATCTGTTCCCGCAACGTATTCATCGCGGTTCGAAACGCCATCGCCATCGGCATCCATAGACGCATCCTGGGCGGTCTGGCTACTGAATCCATGCAACGCCTCCCAAGCGTCCGACATCCCATCCTGATCGACGTCGGCTAGCACGATCAACGTGATGCCAGGACTGGCCGCGGTTGCGCCCGCCAGGTTAGTCACTGTCACCGTATAAGGTCCGGCATTGCTGGTCTGAATGTTGGTAATCACCAACAATCCGTAGTTGTTCAGGCTGAACTGATTCGTGATCGTCCTCGCCGCTCGAGACCAGCGATACCACAAGGGAGTCGTCCCCGAAACCGTGGTAAACAGCGTCACCGTCTCCCCTTGAAGCACCGTTCGGGCCTGGGGCTGAAAGACAAAGGCCGGTTTCACGGAGACCACCAACTGGGCAGGCTGACTCACAATGGATCCAAGATCGTCACTGGCCAAAACGTCATAAACTCCTGACAACGCCGGCTGAACCGCCGTCAGGCTTAAATCGTAGCCGGTTGCCCCAGAAATTGGCTGACCGTTACGACGCCATTGATAGCGCACTTCGCCCACACCCACTGCCGGCGCGGAAAAGGTCACATTGGTGCCTGCAGTTACGAATCGGGACTTCGGCTGAACCGCAAAAGCGAGGGGCAGAGAGACCTGCAGCAACGCCGGTTCGCTCATCACTGCCCCCCCAGAGCCAACCACCGCGACTTGATAGTTTCCTTCATCGCCGGGCAGCACCGCGGCCAGCTCGAGAACAGAGGCGCGAGCTCCGTCAATGGAATCGCCGTTGAGGAACCACTGGTAGGTGAGATCAGAACCGATCGCGGATACCTCAAACCGCACCGGTTGAAGGGCGAGCACCTGCTCCGACCGGGGCTGGGACACGATCTGGGGCTCGCTGGCGCTCGTGACCAATCTTCCGGGTGATGGCGATGCGGCAACCCAGCTGGCCGGATCGTTGGCGTACGCGGCCGGTTCCCGCCGATGCAAGGACCCACCCCAACCGTCCGCGGCCGGTGACCAAGGCAGCTGATCATCATAGGCGACCTCATCCACGACCGGGAAAAAAATCCCCTCTGCTGTCGGCGGGTTGGGACGCCCCACACGAACGATCCCGCTACCGTTACCCAAGTCGCCGCGGAACGGACCGAACAACCGCACTGCAACGGGAACTTGGAAATCAGCCCGGAAAGCCTGTGCGGATCCGAGATCGACCGCGGGGTCGAAACCCACCACGACCACCTGCTCGCCGACGGTGAGAGTCACATTCGTCGGAAAGTCAAAATCGACATCTCCCCGAATTCTCCACGTATTCGTGCGCGCCGCCGGGTCAAACAGGGGAACCGCGCTCGGACTGACATTTCGGAGCGCCACGAACTGCCGATTGTAATCCTGCACCCCAGCAGGAAGCGGTGGGGCATTGTAGAGGAATTCGGAGATGATCACGGGCCCAACCGCCGGACCGGCGTTGAGAGTCCCGAGCGTGTTGGTCAGCTGCGGGGGGAACGATTCGATGCCAACGCTGTTCAGGTGCCGGCCGAAAGTGATGCCGCGCAGGGAGGGACCAAATTCCGTACCGTGCGCAAAGCCGGTCAGCCGGCGACTCGAGTCGGCCGAGAAGAGATAGATGCCATCGCCCGAGCTACCCAAAGCGAAGCTTGAGGCCGATCCAGGGCTCGAGTTGAAGGCGGTTTCCGGGATGCGCACGACGCTGTTCGCCGGCACCACTGTATTCGCGGGAATGAGGTACTTCCGGGGGGTCAGAAAATCATCCGACAGATACCAGCCGGAAATGTCCACTGCCACGGAGTTGGTGTTGACCAACTCGACAGCGTCGCCATTGGCGACCAAGGGATTGCTCAGGATCTCGTTCACCAAAACCGGAGAGACCTCGATCGAGGCCGGTTCGGCAACGCCCGGAGATCCTTGATCGAAGCTGCTCGCACGCCAATTGGAGTTGGTATCCCAGGCAGAGTGCGACAATCGATCGTCGCGAAACACCAGTGAGAAACCGGCGCCGTCGGTGACGGGATACCAAGTGCGGCTGTAGGCAAAATCGAGCACCACCTCACCGACGCCGTCGTGCAAAGTCAGCCGTTCCCCACTGTTGTCCAGGGTGCCCGCATACTCGCCCGCGATGCGAGTTGCCGTGGGATAACGGGTCAGAAAGGCCGTTCTATTCTTGACCACCAGGACGCGCTCCCCCGCACCCAGGGAGGTCACGGCGCTGCCGGTGAACTCGAAAGCCAAGCCATTCGTAAAATGAATGCCCCCCAAGTCCAGCGTCTGGTCGCCCGTGTTCCTTAACTCGACGAACTCAAAATCCCGTTCGGTGTATGGACTGCCTTCCGCTGCGCCGGTAGGATGAAACATGATCTCAGTGACGCGCAAAAACTGCTGGGCCATGGTGGGCTGGGCCGGGGAGTTCACAGTCGCTACCACCCGCCCGCTCCGATCCATCAGCGCCACCGGCTCGCCTCGAGCGGAGATTTGTCCACGATAGGGCCCCACGACGAAGACGCCTAAACCAGCACGGGGACCAACGGTCCGATTGCGGAAGGCGGCGATGTCTGGCGACACGTAAAGCAGGCTGTTGGAGGGCATCACGGTTCCGCCCTTAAAAACAAATTCAATGCCTCCGCTGAGCGTCCAGCCAGAAAGATCCACCGCCACAGGATTCGGATTGGTAAGCGTGATAAACTCCTCCGCCTGATTGCCGCTAGAGGGGTTGAACTCGACCGCCCCGAATTTCAACACCAGGTCGTCCGACTGGGACTCCGGGATACCCGCGTTCCGATTGTTGGCCACGCCGATCGGGCGAGCTACGTTGGTCGCAGCGTGGGTTACAAACCAGTGGTAGCGACGCGGCTCGATAAACTTTTCCACCAACTCCTGCGTGGCGTTGGTCAACCACTGGTTGGGTCCCAGACTGTAAGGTCCGCTCAAATCAGGCCACTTCCACTTGGCACGGTCGATGAAGGCATCCGTCCACATTTGATTGGTGAGCCAAGTGATGCGCTGTTCGAATTTCTTGGCGAGCGGATGGGTCGCCGGGGGCTGGATCCATTCATCCATGATGCTACGCATCCGACGAAGCAGCATCTGGCGGGTCTCAGGAACCTGGATGATGATGTCGTAGATCTGGTTGTAGCTGCC
Organism: Verrucomicrobiales bacterium; assembly: GCA_016793885.1. Classification (NCBI taxonomy): domain Bacteria; kingdom Pseudomonadati; phylum Verrucomicrobiota; class Verrucomicrobiia; order Verrucomicrobiales; species Verrucomicrobiales bacterium. The sequence continues at coordinate 105,755 of JAEUHE010000197.1, read as the reverse complement.
GCCAACCGCCCGAACCGCCGATCCACCGTAAAGTGGATGGCTCTTATTGCCATCGTCAGTGGAGATGACTCCGAAATTACGATCCGGGGCGTCACCATAGTACAGGGCACCCCAGGAGAGATTCATGTCAAACGGGATGATCCGCCACAGCTTGTCCCCTTCCGAATCGCGATAAATGCTCATGTTCGCCCAAACATCATCGCCCTCCTGCACCCAGCGCGCGCAGGCGAGATAATTGATCACATTGGGCACATCTAAAAACTCAAAGACATTTGTGCGACGCGTGGCCAATGGACGCGACTCATTGATGGCCGCCGCCAGGGCCTGGTAGTCCGCCACACCTTCGAAGGTGCGCGTCTTTTTCTCGAATCCGCCGGTGCTGGACTGGCTAGGATCAATGTTACCCGCCGCCTTGTACAGGGCCCCGCGGGGATCATACCCCATGCGCTCAAGCTGATCCTCACCCAACACATCGGTATGGGACGCCAACTGATAGAACTCGCCATTTCGTTGAATTCGAACCGGGTAGTAGAACGGGGCCGGGGTGCCGCTTTCATTCAACAGCCAAAAGCTCAGTCCCTGCCGCATGTAGGTGGGATCCAGATGCTCCGCGATGAACGAAGTCTTGCGGACCCTCCCTCCAGGCCCTTCATGCAGAAGCCATTTCTCCCGATGAAACTCCACCCGATGCGATTTCTTCGGCAGGCCGGCGCTGGTGTTACCTCGCAGCTCCATGTGGACATTGTCGTAAAGCTCCCCTTCATGGAAGACGGTGACCCGCCCCCCGGTAGCCTCGTCGTCCATCTTTGGAAGATTGGCGGCGGAGACAAACAAATGGAATACCGGCAGCGGACTGCTGACCGAGCTGGGATTCACTACGGTTCCGAGGTACTCCTCAGACCCGGTTGGATCATGAAACAGCGGCCACCGCGATACGTTGCCGGCCACGTCCTCGGCACTAATCAGATACCTGACCATTTGACCGTTGGTAGACGCGGACGCCGGGATGACAGCCCCGAAGACTCCATCATTGGCCAATCCATCATGGCTCCTCCCATCGTCCTTCATGGGAACGACAACTTCGTTGGTGAACATCACGCGGTAGCGCATCACCACATTCGAGAGATTGTTGAAGGAGGGGCTGATGCGCGAGGTCACCCAAAGATCCTCGTCGTCGCGGGGAACCTTGGGACTGTGCCCCACCTCAGTGATGGTCGGTCCAGTAACCTTCGCCCCCACTCCGTTCGCCTCCGCCGGTGTGGGACGGGTGAAATATTGCGGGGTGGAACTAGCGTCCAGAATGGCGAATCCGGTCAATTCTGCGCTGAGCAGAAAGGTGGGATCGCCAGCGGAAAGGTTGGCTCCCTGGAACGCCAGGATATTGGTACCCGAACGAAGCAGCCCGGGCGTGACCGCTTGGACTAAGGTTTCCGAGAAGGCACTGGAATGCTCGGCCGTCGCTTGTGAATCCCAGTTCAGCGGATCCGGGACGTTTGAACGGCCCAGGGGCCTCCCATTGAGCCAGACGGCGTAGCCGTCATCATACTTCACCCGAAGCAACAGCGAGCTGATGACACTGGGATCTCCGACCACGAAGGGGAAACGCGCGAAAACGGAACTGGAGGTCCCGCGGAGCGGAGCAGTCAGGTCTACGGCGTAGTCGGCTGGGGCCACCCCGCCATCACCCGAATAAATCTGGGCTAACTGCTCGCTGCTGAGCACGGTGTTGTAGAGGCGGATGTCATCCAGAGCCCCGTTGAACCGACGCCAGGTGGAGGCCGCTTCCTGGGATTTACCGAACGCAAGGGACGTCGTCGTAGGCCACGCCCAGGCCCCGGTATTGAGGCTTGAGCCTGCCGGCTGGCCATCGATTGAAATCGAGATGCTCCCCGCCGCCGCCTGTTCGAAGGTCACGGCGACGTGATGCCATCGTTTGTCACCGACACTAGCAGAGGTGGTGATCGTGTTACGAACCGCACCCGCCGCAGAGTTCGCGATCACGCGCAGCCGCCCGTCGTCCAGAAGCAGGAGCTGCAGGCCCGCGGCGGTAGTTCGACGCTCGAACAACACCGCCGCTTCCGTCCCCACGCCCGCAGGACCAGAGGAGCGCACCCACATCGAGAGCGTGCCCTGGGCCAGGTTGAAATCAGCGTTCGCAGCCACCGTCACCTGGTCCGAGTTGGCCGCCACAAAACCCATTGCGCCGCTGCGGGCGACCGGGTTCTGAGAACTATCGTTAGAAACGGCGATCCAGTCGGCTCCCCGGTTGACGCCATTGCGGGGAGTCCCGGCCGGCTTGGTGTCCAAGAGCACATTGCTCACGGGAGCTGCGTCAAAATTGAGCCGCAGGGCGAGTGCGCCTTGGGAGACCAGGCTGACATCTGCACCCGAGTAACCCGCCCCGCCATCGACCGGCGTCCAGCCATCAGCCAGGAACGGCTCCGCCCCACCTTTCCAAGACTCGCCCAACAGATCGCCCCCATTGGCGACCGTCGGGATAAACAGTCGGGCACCGCCTGAGTTGACCACCAGCGGCACATTTGTCGTCACGAGGCCAAACCCATACGAAACGTCCGCGAACTGGGGCGGATAAACCGGCGCGAAAACCGTCGTGGTCGTCAGGCGGTCAGGTTTGACCAGGGCGAGATACTCACCCTCGGGTGACAGTTTGAAATTGGTATGGAGCGGCAGCCCTGGAACGCGACGGTCCTTGCCCGATGCAAAGACGATCAGGCTGGCGCCCGCGTTCAGGTTGGTCGCCGGAAACTGCCACTTAACTTTATCGTTCGCTGAATCCGTCAGAAACCAGCCCCGTAGATCCAAAGCGGCTTCGGAGGTATTTCGGATCTCGATCCAATCCTCAAAGGCACCATCCTCGTCGGCGAGATTGCGCAGGTTGCTGGCCAGAAACTCGGAGATGATCAGTTCGGCACGAACAGGCAGGACGCTGAGAGCGAGAACGACGGAAAACCACAACGAATGACACTTCATAGGAATAAAAACTCAGGGCATGAACAAGACAGCTCCGCCGTACATAAAAACTCCAACGGATGGGCACAACGGAGATGCATGCTGACAGTGTAACCGAAACGAAACAAAAGGGAATGATGTTTTCGAGGAAACGAGCCTGTTGACTGAAGCTCAGGAATGCCCAAGTATCCTCCTCATAACTGAACAAACCGTTAGAAACCTGATCCAACTACTGACCAGCCATGAGCGACGCGGCCCAAGTTTTGCGTGATTTCAAGCCCTCCAAGGAGTTCTTCATCGGAATCGACTCCGATGGATGCATCTTCGACAGCATGGAGATCAAGCACAAGGAGTGCTTCACCCCCATGTTCATCAAGAACTTCCACCTCCAAGCCGTCAGCAAATATGCCCGCGAAGTTTGGGAATTCGTCAATCTTTACTCCAAGGACCGCGGCGCCAATCGATTCCCCGCTCTGGTCAAAGCGATCGGGCTCCTGGAGCAACGTCCGCAAGTCCAGGCCCGAAAAGTGAAGATGCCGGACATGGCCGGCTTGAACGAATGGATGAAGCGCGAGACCAAGCTCGGCAACGCCACCCTTAACGCTGAAGTGGCCCGCGGGAACAAGGATCTGGCCCACATCAAAGTGTGGAGCGATGCGGTAAACAAAGCCGTCGAGGACATCGTCCACGGAGTACCGCCCTTCCCGCTGGTGCAGCAAACGTTGGAAAAGCTCAACCTCAAAGCCGATGCCATGTGCATCTCCCAAACACCAGCGGATGCCCTCAAACGCGAGTGGAGCGAACATCGTATCGATGGGTTCGTCAAGATGATCGCTGGCCAAGAAATGGGCACCAAAACTGAGCATATCAAGTTCGCCGCCGCCGGGAAATACGACCCCAAGAAGATTCTCATGATCGGCGATGCCCCGGGGGACCACAAGGCGGCCAAGGGCAACCAGGCATTGTTCTTTCCCATCAACCCCGGGAAGGAGGAGGCATCGTGGGACCGTCTCCTCCATGAGGGACTCGACAGGTTCTTCAAGGGAACGTACGCCGGCGATTACGAAGCCGACCTCGTCAGAGAATTCGATGGTTGCCTGCCCGAGCGGCCGACCTGGTAAGGGTCAGCCCTAAAGCTTCCGCTCAATCCTCCGACTATTGATACGGACGAGCGATTGAGCAGGAAATGATAAACGCACCCGAGTTGGCCAGCAGACTGGTTTCCGAGGTCCTGGAGCCGATGAAGAAGGACTTCGTCGGCAAAGGTGAAGTTATTGACCTGCTGGGGATTAGCCTGATGGCAGGGGAAAACTTGTTCATCCTGGGGCCGCCCGGAACTGCGAAAAGCGCCCTGGTCAATAACTTGGCTGCACGCCTAGAAGGTCGGTCGTTCGACTACCTCCTGACCCGTTTCACCGAGCCCAACGAACTTTTCGGGCCTTTCGATATTCGCCGCCTGCGGGAAGGAGAACTGGTGACCAACACCGAAGGGATGCTGCCGGAGGCGTCCTTTGTGTTCCTCGACGAGCTGCTCAATGCCAACAGCGCCATTCTGAACTCACTGTTGGTGGCGCTGAACGAACGGGTTTTTCGCCGAGGGAAAGAGAGCCGGGCCCTGGCGACGCTTCTCTTTGTCGGAGCCAGCAACCAACTGCCGGAGGACGATGCTCTCAAAGCGCTCTTCGATCGCTTTCTGCTCCGGGTCACTTCTGATAACGTTCCCGGAGAGCGCTTGCCGGATGTTCTCGAAGCGGGCTGGCGGCTTGCCGCCCATCACCCGGTCCGATCATCGTTGCGCTTCGAAGACCTTAAGTCCCTGCAACCCGCCATTCTTGAGGTAGATCTGTCAAAGATCCGACAGCCCTTCGCCGAACTGATCCAGCGCATCCGCCATGCTGGAATCAGCGTCAGCGATCGGCGCGCGGTGAAGCTGCAGCGGGCGATTGCAGCGAGCGCCCTCCTGTGCAGCCGGGTCACCGCGCGAGTCAGTGACCTGTGGGTCGCCCGGCATATCTGGGACACTCTCGAACAGCAGGAAATCCTGAGCAGCCTGGTCAGCCAAACCCTGGGCAAGGAGGAAGCAGCTCAAGGAGACCATCACCGATCCCACCCCAGTGACGGACCTGATCCTGAAGCGCTCGCGCGCGATCTCGAAGCCCTGAGCGACCAGCTTCAATCCCCCACCCTTCCGGACTCTGAACTTTCCTACATCCAGGACCGTCTGGGGATTCTCGAAGGTCGATGTCAATGGGTTCAGGATTCCGGAAAACGCGAGTGGCTTCAGCAACTCACCACGGAACTCTGGTCTCGGGTCAAGACCCGGCCTCAGGCTGCATGAACGCGGCGTGGGCCATCCGCCTGGCGCTCGAGAACGCCGGGGCGCTTGCCTCGCTACGATTGGTGCCGGGCGTCGAAGTGTGCGTGGCCGATGCCACCGTGTGGGCCCGGGCCAGGCATCTGGATGAAGCCTTGGATATGGCCATTCGCGGCCTTCCCGTGGAGGCCCGATACCTTTGGTTGGAGGAAGATCTTTTGTTGGAGACGGGACGGCGAATCCCGTCTGAAAATCTCCCCCTCCGACCCTGGATAAACATCGCCGACTGGTTGGTGCCCAAACTCCCTCCCACCACGTCAGCAAGTCAAACTCCTAACCCTGTCTCTCTCTCGCTGAAGCGCTGCTCGATCGAATCTCCCAGCCACCTCCTCCTGGCCAACGTGAGCGACTGGGATGCCTACGCCCTCACTGCCTGCGAGCTGCGGCTTTCCCGACTTAGCTTCGCCATCAACGACCGCGGGCAGGCTCTGATCCGTGGCACCCCGCTGCCCCCGCTACCAGGTCAGCGATGGACGGAGGTCGAAGGTGTCGGAATTCCGCTGGGCTTTGTCTGGCACCCCCATATCAGCGCGACGAGCCTGGCTCGCGTGTGGGGCACCAGCCCGCACCGTCTGGTGCTCTGGCATCCCGACGGCCAGGCACAATGGATCCAGTCGGAACAGTTCGTCCCCGCCAACCGAAGCAACGTCCGTGCATCCTGCCGGGATCGACAGATAGCGCCATGATCGATGCCCGATCTCAGCTTCTGGATTACGTTCGACCCAGCCTGGAATCCCTCTGGCATTGGGAGGATGACGGCACGGTTCTTGCCTGGCATGATGGCAGCACGATCGCGTTTCGCGAGGAGGTGGTCGAAATCCTGGAGGGCCTCGCCCCTCGCGGCCTGCCTCCGTTTGAGGGCGTGGTTCTTCTACTGGCCGCCTGCCAAGGACTCATCCCACAGGTCGTCCACGTGCTCGGCGAGTCACCAACTAACCTGGACCAGACCGAGGGAGCGAAAGCGCAACTCCGGCAAGCCTCCCGAATCCGTCGCGAAACCCAGATCAAGGAGGATCTCGGCGAATTACGTCGCCTCGCCTCACTGCCGCGCGAGTTGATCAAACCGCTCCGCTCTAAATGCCTGCTCGCGGACGCGGTGTTCGAGGACCACGATCCGCACCTCGGCGCCGATGGCATCGATCCTGAGGATCTGCTGTCCCTCGATCTGACTTCCGACGACCTCAACGGAAACTCAGAAGAGATCCCCGAGGGCAACCTCCTCAAGGACATCCACTGGGTCGCCAAAGGAATCCGGCGTCAAACTGAGGCCTCCTTGCGCCTCAGGCTGCGGACCGGACTGGACGAACTGCCTCAGCCCCTAGATCCAGGCCTGCCTCCGTCCGAAGCGGCCCGGCAGCTATTGGCCAAACTGCTCCAGGATCCGGACCAGCAGATGCTGGCCCGCGCGGCACAGGAACTCAGGGCTGCCATTCGTCTGCCTCACCGCCTGTGGGAACACGACGACTCAGCCGTCGGAGGGGTCTCCGATCTGAGCAATCGAGGTCCGCTCGATCGCCTGCTGCTGAGCGAGCTTGCCCATGATGATCTCACGCTCACCACTCGGATCGCTCTGAATGAAGCGCTGTTCCTGCGACGGGATCCTCCCGAGCACGAACCGGCGTCGGATCTCGCTGTGCTTCTGGATTGCGGCCTGCGCATGTGGGGCTTGCCTCGGGTTTTTGCCACGGCGGCAGCGCTTGCGATGGTAGCCAATGGGTCCCATACCCGGGCGGTTCGTGTGTGGCGAGCCGGCCGAAAAGGAATCACCTCCGTCGATCTACTGCATGAAGGGGGACTGCTGGCTCATCTGGAAGTCCTCGAGCCTGATATTCATCCCGGGGGCTCGCTGCGCAGCTTTCAGCAGGTGATCCGTGAGCATCAACCCCCGCTCCAGTCGGTTCTGATCACCCAGCAAGACACCCTCGGCGACCCGACTTTTCGAACCCTGCTGGAGCGCCATGGGGGAAATCTCGCGTTTGTCGCGACGGTGAGCCGCGATGGCCGTTTTGCACTCCATGCGCCGCCGTTTCTCCCCCGCCAGGCCATGTGCGAATCTCAACTGGACGTGGATCGCCTGTTCCCAAACTCGGGAGCAACCACCCAGGCTGGACGCGCGCAGGCCAACCCCGAGCTGCCTGCCTTCATCCAGCAGACGCCAGCCCCGCTGCGACTGCCGCTGTGCGGCAAAGTAAGCCACTGGACCCGCGAATCCACGGGCTCGTATCTCGCAGTCATGAGCGACCGTCGCTTGGTCAGATACCAGGACCGGGAGCAGGGTGGCGACTTGCTCATCCAGAAAGTTCCACCCGGGAAAACCCTGTGGCTCGAAAGCATCGATGCCACGGTTTGCCTGCTCAAGGCGGGCAGCCCCCAGAGGCCTTGCCGTCTGCTCCGCCTCGAACCGAGCGGTCCGCCTCAGGTGACGGAGTTGGGCACCGGACTCTCCACCGTGGCGGCCTGCCGATCCGGCAATGCGCTTCTGGTGATTCGAGAAGGAGACGTTTGCGCTTACTCGCTGCGGGATGGCCAGCCCTTGGACCGATCTCCCAGTCCCAGCCGATGGCATCGCGGCAGATTCTTCTCCTCGCTCCAAAAGTTTCACTTCGTCAGCTGGGACGGCGGGAGGGTGCGATTCGAGCCGGTTTCCTTTCCCTCCTCGATAGGCGTTTCGAGCGTGGTGACCATCTTTGATCGCGAAGGCTGTGAAGGTCCCTGGGTGCTGAACCAGCTCTGTCAGATTATTTCCCTCGCCAGCGGAGAACGGTTCCAAATTCCCCTGCCCATCGGTCAGTCGTCGCATCGCCGCAATGTCCATGTGTCCCGGGATGGACATCGAGTGTACCTGACCATCCCCGACTTGAACTGGCACAGCTTGTTCGATCTCACCACCGGCAAAGGGGAGATCATGCGGGCTCCACTGGACGATCTGGAAGCCTTGGATCCCGCACCTCCATTGCCCCAATGGAATCTTCTGAAGAACATCGAGGCCGTATCGGGTTCCCTGTCCGACGGGTTGCGCATCCGCAGCCGCAAAGGAACCGAGCGGATCTTGGAATTAGACGCGGGGGGAAGGCTCCGGTTCGCTGAGACATCTCCCAGCGATGCCTCGGCCCCGTTCCTAGGGTTCAACCCGGTCTCCATCGCCGGCCTCGCCAAGGCGGGACAGGGCCTGGAAAGCGCACTCTGGCCAGGCGGCAGCCGAGCGTTCCTGGACCATCGCGGACTGCTCCATCTGAAGAGCGGAAACCCAAGGATTCCGGAAATCTCCCTCGTGCTCAGCGAATCGGAAGTGGCTGGATGGAACTCCGACCAAATCGTCTGCGGAAGCGATTTCTTTCTTCGACCAGGACAGAACTCGGACGCGCTGCGGGTCTATCGCTGCGTTCAGGACTTTCTCCACCACCTGTGAACGTCGAGCTTGAACTGAGAATGTCGGAAAGAACCCTGCGCTCGGCGGAGGCTTGGTTCCTTCCCGGTTCTCAGACAGAACGGTGGCTCGCCGAGCTCGCTAGATGCGGCTTGGCGGAGGCCGACACCCTGCTCCATGTGGTGCCCTCCTCGGCATCGGACCCCGGGGCCGCCGGCGTGCTCATCATTCCCGCCCCAGGGAAAAGGCCCCAGGCCCTACCTTCGGGATTCGCGTGTTCCTGGCTCGGCAAGAGACTGTGTGTTCCAGCCGACGCTGAGCTATATCCTCCCCTGGCTCCAGCCGAGGCCGATGCGCTCTGCGGCGACGATCTCGTGTTCCTCCATCCAACGCTTGGAGCAAGCCGTTTCGCCCACACGAAGCCGCTTCACGTTTGGGATCTGCTGGTGAGCCCCGATGCCCAGGCCGCTGAATGGAGCGGCGCTCGACTCGGCGTTCGACTGCACTCCGACCTCACGCACATCACGCTGCAGTCGCCACCGCGACTGCAGGATCTGTTCGGTGATGCGGTCGACTTGATTGGCACACGGCCGGCCCACGAGCTTCCTCCCGGCCCGGAAGAACTCCGAGCCGATGGGCGATCCTTCACCGATCAGTTGAAGGACATGATAGCCCAAAGCATTCAAGGGGTAGCTTCTCAGTTACCGCAGGAATCAGTCGCGAAGGAGTGGGTCAATCCGTTGACTCAGTGGGCAACGCGCCGATTCGGCGAGGAAAGCCAGAACCTGCGGAAGGAACGCGACCTGGAGTTGCACCGTTTGCTGAACCAACTGGAGCGCGATCCGGAGTCGGGACTCCGACACGCCATCCCGCTCACCCACCTGCCGCATCGCGGCCGCGCGAAGCCGGGATCCCGTCTCGGAACCAGAAATCCCGACTTTGACCCTCAGCGGCTGGGAGGAGAGCCAGCCGACTTTTGGGAAGCTCCCGCAGATCTGCAGGCCAGACTCAGACGAGCCTACTGTGAACTGGCCAACCGAGAACTCTCCCTGCGGAATTTTCGTCGTGCCGCCTACATTTTCGCCCATCTGCTGGGGGATTTGGCATCGGCTGCCGATGCCTTGAAGCAAGGAAAGCACTTCCGGGAAGCGGCTGTGCTCTATGAAGAGCGCATGCAGAACACGATGGCAGCAGCCCATTGCCTCGAGGAAGGGGAACTCTTGCCGGAAGCTCTGGAACTCTACGAGCGGATCGACGCCAAGGCGGATGCCGCCAGGGTCCATGAGAAACGCGGGGATATCGCCGCGGCGAGGAAGATTTGGATCACGATGGTGGCAGACCACCGCTTGGCCGAAGATCACCTCGAAGCAGCCCGCTTGCTGGACGAAAAGCTGGACTTGCCGGAAGAGGCCGCAACGGAGCTGCAAGTTGGCTGGCCCGACTCCCCGCAGTCCATACCCTGCCTGCACGCCCTGCTCGAACTGTGGTCGAGACGCGGCCATCATGGAGAGACCATCGGGTTTCTTGGGAGGATAGAGCAGGCTCGCGGGGCTTTCTGGAAACAGGATGGCTTTCTCGAAATCCTCATCCAACAGGCGCGACGACACCCGGATCCCCAGGTGCGCAAGGCGACCGCCAATCTCTGCCATATCGCCATATCCCGACGCCTGCAGGAACCGCGATTGCCGCTGCGCACCCTTTCACGGCTCGCCAGTTATCTCTGCGAATTGACACCTGGTGACCGGCTCCTCTGCCGGGATGCCAACCACTATGTCAACTGCCGAAGGCATCCAGCCAACCTCGGCAGCAAATCCGGCTCCCATCAGGAGGATACTCAGAGCGGCCCGACCGGAACCACGGGGAAGGCGGGCGCGGAAAACCTGGTGCTCCCGAGCGGGGTCCGATGGCTGAGTTTCAAGCCAGCCGGTTCAGGATTCTACGGGCTCGGCGCCAAAGGGATGCACTGGGTGATGATCCGGGCGTCCTGGAGCGGGTTGGTACAAACGCTTGAGGTGGCCGCATCACCAAAGCGAGACACCACCGGACTCCTCTTCGAGCCAATCCCGCCCGACGGAAGCGAAGTCCTCTTCCGACTGCCCCAGGGCCAAACCAGCGGGCCGATCCGTTTTCCAGTCGCTTCCCCAGATTTCCCGGAAGCAGCGGAACTCTTGACCCCGGGATGGTTGGGATCCCGAGGTCACCCGGTATGCTGCACCTCCGAAGGAGTCTGGAGCCTGGAACTCGCTCGTTCCTCGGCCACCGTGTTCCACCATCAGTTTGACGGCACACTGATCAGAAGCTGGGACATCAGCGAACCTCTCCTGGCCAGCGACGTCCCCAGTGCATCCCTCGGAGCGTGCCTGGCGGCGGGTAAGAATGTGGCGGCAGTCAGCCTCGGCAACCGCTTGCTGATCCTCAGCCACCGAGGCACCTGGGAAGGCCACGAGTTGCCCAGCAAAGTCCATCGCTTGCTCCTGGACGAGTCCACGGTCAAGCCCACCATCATCGCAGCTCTCGATCAGGGAGTCTTTTACCATTCTCCCGGCCCGCCGCTGACCTGCGGCGCACTGGACGAAGCCACGCCAAAGCCTTTGGTGGCTCTGCTCGGCCGCGGACTCGTACTGATTCACGCGGGGGAGGAGGGACGCGTGTTGCGCGTCGACGCCGAAGGCGGAACCCAGCTCATGCACTGGACGACCGCGGACCGAACGATCATCGCAGCCCTGCCCCTCGGCTCGCGCGGAGAGTTCGCGCTTCTCGATCAGGACGGCATCATCACGAGGCATAAGTTGCCTCGGTCACGGTCCTAAGCCCACCCCAACCCGTCAGAAACGGCTCAGCTCCGACGCTCCTTGATGGCGGCAACGATGTCGGCCACCACCTCGTCGCGAGGCTTCACGCCCTGACTTCCCTTGCCGTGCAGGCGAAGCGCAACGGCGTTCGCATCCTTTTCGCGCCCACCAATCACCAGCATGGTGTGAACCTTAGATTCTTCCGCGCGAAGAATTTTGCCGTTGATTTTATCCGTCCCGAAATCCAGATCGACTCGCACATGTGCGGCCCGCAGCTGGGTCACGATGGCTTGCGCGTATTCCACCAACGACGGCTCATCGCCAATCGTCAGCACGCGCACCTGCTCGGGCGCCAGCCAGAGCGGAAAGTTTCCAGCGTAGTGTTCGATCAAGAAGCCGATGAACCGCTCATGTGTGCCCAACGGGGCGCGGTGAATGCACAGCGGAGTGGCGTCGGTATTGTCGCGGGTCTTGTAGGTCAGCCCGAACCGCTTGGGAACCGCGAAATCAACCTGATTGGTCGCAATGGTGAACTCCCGACCGCTCACGCTCCAGACCTGAACGTCGATCTTCGGGCCGTAGAACGCAGCCTCGTTGGCAACCTCAATGTAATTGATCTTCGACTCGTTGAGAACATCGCGAACCATGTCCTCGGTCTCCTTCCAAAGCTCCGGTTCATCCACAAACTTCTGACCGAGCTTGGAGGGATCGTGAGTGCTGAAACGCATCAGATATTTCTCAAACCCGAAGAGTTTGAAATACTTCAGATACATCTCGTTCACGGCGCGAAACTCCTGAGCAAACTGCTCCCGAGTGCAATAGATGTGGGCGTCATTCATCTGGAGGGCGCGCACCCGCATCAGGCCCATCAACTCCCCGCTCTGCTCATAACGATAGCAGCAACCGTACTCAGCCAACCGCAAGGGCAGATCCCGGTAGCTGCGCGGCTCGGCAGCGAAGATCTTATGATGCCCCGGGCAGTTCATGGGCTTAAGATAGTACTTCGTGGCATTGAGGTCCCCCGGAGATTCCTTCATCTCGATCGGTGGGAACATCGATTCCGCATACATCGGAAGATGCCCTGACTTGATGTACATGCTCTCCTTGGCAATGTGCGGAGTCCGAACACGCACGTAGCCCGCCTCAAACTCGGTCTCCTTAGCGAGCTTCTCCAACTCCTCCACCAGCACCCCGCCTTTAGGCATCCAAAGCACGAGACCGGGCCCGATGTCGTCGTCAAACGTGAAGAGGCCCATATCCTTGCCGATCTTGCGATGGTCCCGTCGGCGTGCCTCTTCCTGCTGCTTGAGCCAGTTTTCGAGCTCCTCCTTGCCCTTGAACGCGGTCCCGTAAATGCGCTGAAGCTGCGGGTTCTTTTCATTGCCCCGATAGTAGGCGGCAGCGACCCGGAGCAACTTGAACGCTTTCACGTTGCCCGTCCGCATGACGTGCGGCCCCGCGCACAGATCCACAAATTCGCCGTTCTGGTAGAAAGAGATGGCTTCTCCCTCCGGAATGTCCGCCAGCCGCTCCACCTTGAAATTCTGCCCCTTCTCCTCGAAGTAGGCTTTGGCTTCCTCGCGGGTCTTCGCGAGCTTCTGGAAGACTTGGTTCTCCTTCACCACCTTCTTCATCTCCTCCTCGATGCGCGTGAAGTCCTCCGGGGCGAACCGATGGCTCTTGAGATCAAAGTCGTAGTAGAAACCCTCGTCCGTGGGCGGGCCAATGTCGAGCAGAGCGTCCGGCCACAGCCGAAGGACCGCGGTGGCAAGAATATGCGCGCAGGAGTGCCGGATGCGCTGCAACTCATCCATCTGTTCTCGCTGGTCCAGGGTCTTCCGTTCGACTGGTTGCTTTGGGGCTTCCATAAATGATCCTCAATATCCGTTCAAACTACTCACTACTCATAAACAAAAACGCCTCGAACCTTGTGAGCGCGAGGCGTTTTCCCATTAGATTATTCGCTGAATAAGGGCGGCGCGAGGGAGCGCGCCGCCCCGAAAAACTCGAGGTCTGATGGACCTCGATCAGCTAAGCACGCCGTGCGCCTCGGCGGCCGGCGCGCCTGCCTGCGGCGGAACCGGAGGTACCTCCTCGATCAACGGAGGCAATTCCTCGAGCTCAACCATCGGCTTCAGCTTGACCTCACGGTGGTCGTTGAATCCGGAGCCAGCCGGAATGATGTGACCCATGATCACGTTTTCCTTGAAGCCGCGCAGATAGTCGACTCGGCAGGTCGTCGCTGCCTCGGTCAGGACACGAGTCGTGTCCTGGAAGGAAGCGGCGCTGAGGAAGCTCTCGGTCTCCAAGGAGGCCTTGGTGATTCCAAGCAACACCGGCTGGGCTTCAGAGGGCTTACCACCCATCTTCTCCACCCGAGCGTTCTCTTCTTCAAACTCCGACTTCTCAATCTGTTCGCCCCACAGGAACCCGGTATCTCCCGGCTCCGTGATGCGGACCTTGCGCAGCATCTGGCGCACGATGATCTCGATGTGCTTGTCGTTAATCGTCACACCTTGCAGACGATAGACTTCCTGCACTTCGTTGACCAAATGCTCCTGAAGCTCCTGCGGTCCATTGATGTCCAGGATCTCATGCGGATCGATCGGACCTTCCGTGAGCTGCTGTCCCTTGCGCACAAAGTCGCCCTTGAACACAATGACGTGCTTGCCGATCGCGATCAGATGCTCCTCCTCGACGTTGGTCTGAGGATCTTTGATCAAGATGCAGCGCTTGCCACGAACGCTCGGGCCGAAGTCGACGATGCCGTCGATCTTCGAAATCTCGGCGGCATCCTTCGGACGGCGAGCTTCGAAGAGCTCGGCGACACGCGGAAGACCACCGGTGATGTCCTTCGTCTTGGAAGTCTTACGGGGCGTCTTCGCCATGACCTGACCGGCCACGGATTCGCCACCTTCCTTCACAACGATGTGCGCGCCAGCCGGAATCGGATAGCTAGCGATCGGCTCGTCATCTTCGTCCAAGATGTTAATCTGCGGATGCAGATCTTCCTTGTGCTCGATGATAACCATCGCCTCTTGGCTCGTCGTCTCATCCAGTTCCTGCTTCATCGTCACTCCCTCGATGATGTCATGGAACTTAATGCGACCCGGCTTCTCAGCGATAATCGGGACGTTGTAGGGATCCCATTGGACGATCGGCTCGCCCTTCTTGACCCGGCCTCCGTTCGGAACGGAGATAACAGACCCGATGACCAGCGTGTGGTTTTCCAGCTCACGGCCATCCTCGTTCAAAACGACCACGGAACCGTTCTTGTTCAGAACGACGTGATTGCCATCTTCGAGTTCAACCGTGCGCAGATCGACGTATTGGATAACGCCGTCATGCTTCGGCTTGATGGTGGGCTGCTTGAATCCGCTGGTCGCCGTTCCACCGATGTGGAACGTACGCATCGTGAGCTGGGTTCCCGGCTCACCGATCGACTGGGCGGCGATGATGCCGACAGCTTCACCACGCTTGACCAGGCTGGCGGTTGCCAGGTTACGGCCGTAGCAGTAGATGCAGATGCCCTGCTTGGATTCGCAGGTCAGCACAGACCGGATCTTCATCTTGTCCACGCCAGAACTGTCGATGGCCTTCGCCTTGATCTCGTCGATTTCCTCGTTCGCCCGCACCAGGAAGGATTTGGGGTTGCTCGGATCGATGATGTCATCGCAGGAGTAACGTCCCACCAGGCGCTCGCTGAGTTTGACGACTTCGTCTTCACCTTCGTAGATCGCCTGCACCCAGATGCCGTTGGAAGTATTGCAGTCGTCGATCGTCACGATCACGTCCTGCGCCACATCGACCAGCTTACGGGTCATATAACCGGAGTCAGCGGTCTTGAGCGCCGTATCGGCCAGACCCTTACGGGCACCGTGAGTGGAGATGAAATACTCCAAAACGGTCAGACCTTCACGGAAGTTCGAGAGAATGGGCTTCTCGATGATGTCGCCGGAGGGCTTGGCCATCAGTCCGCGAACACCGGCCAACTGACGAACCTGCTGGCGGTTACCACGAGCGCCGGAGTCCACCATCAGATGGACCGGGTTGTACTCCTTCTTGCCCTGGTTGTGCTCCAGGGTGCGGAGCATGACGTTCGCGATATGATCGGTCGCCTGGGTCCAGATATCGATGATCTTGTTGTAGCGCTCACCCGGAGTGATAAGACCCTGGCGGTACTGCTTCTCAACGTTCGCAATTTCCTTCTGCGCAACCTCGATCTCCTGGTTCTTCTCTTTCGGAATGATCATGTCATCAATTCCGATCGAAATTCCGGCGCGAGTCGCTTCCCGGAAGCCGAACTCCTTGAGCTTGTCCAGGGCGATGACCGTCTTCTCGTGACCGCAGACCTTGTAGCAACGCCAGATAACGTCGCCCAGCTGAGACTTGCTGATGACCTTGTTCGGGAAACCGAGCTCCTCCGGCCAGATCTCGCTGAAGATGACGCGGCCGACGGTCGTTTCGATGACCCGCTTGTTCATGTCGCCGAACTCAGTCTTGCGGCCGATGTCGGGATTGCACATCCGGATGCGATCGTGGGTGACCACGGCACCGTCCATGTGCGCGAAGATAACCTCGCTCTTGTTGGCGAACAGCATGAGCCGGTCGCCGTCCTTGCGGACCTTGCGGGGCTCAGCGGTCAGATAGTAACAGCCCAGGGGAATGTCCTGGGTCGGCGTCATGATCGGCTTTCCGCTCGACGGGCTGAAGATGTTCAGCGGCGCCATCATCAAGAGGCGGGCTTCCATCTGAGCCTCGACGGACAGCGGGACGTGCACAGCCATCTGGTCACCGTCGAAGTCCGCGTTGTAAGCGGTGCAAACCAGCGGATGAATCCGGATGGCTTCGCCTTCGATCAACACGGGCTCGAAAGCCTGGATGGACAAACGATGGAGAGTCGGAGCTCGGTTCAACAGAACCGGATGCCCCTTGGTCACTTCTTCCAGGATGTCCCAAACTTCGGGCGACTGACGTTCGATCATCTTCTTGGCTGAGCGAACGGTATGAACGTAACCGAGTTCCTTCAGGCGGCGAATGATGAACGGCTCGAACAGCACCAGAGCCATCTTCTTCGGCAGACCGCATTGGTTGAGCTTGAGCTCAGGTCCGATGACGATGACGGAACGGCCGGAGTAATCGACACGCTTACCGAGCAAGTTCTGACGGAAGCGTCCGCTCTTGCCCTTGAGCATGTCGGACAGCGACTTGAGCGCCCGGTTGCCAGCGCCCGTGACAGCGCGGCCATGACGACCGTTGTCGAACAAGGCGTCGACCGCTTCCTGAAGCATGCGCTTCTCGTTCCGGATGATGACCTCAGGGGTCTTCAGCTGGAGCAGGTTCTTCAAGCGGTTGTTACGATTGATGACCCGGCGATACAGATCGTTCAGGTCAGACGTAGCAAACCGTCCACCTTCGAGCGGCACCAACGGACGGAGGTCAGGAGGAATCACGGGCAGAACCGTGAGGATCATCCACTCAGGGCGGACCTTGTGCGCCAGGAATGCTTGGAGCAGTTTGATCCGCTTGGAGATCTTCTTGCGGATCTGCTTGCTCTTCGTTTCGGTCATCGCCTGCTGCAGATGCGTGATCGCAGCAGCCAGGTCAACCCGACCCAAGGCGTCACGAACGGCTTCGGCACCCATCTTGGCAGTGAACGAGTCAGCGCCGTAGGTTTCGCGGGCTTCGCGATACTCATGCTCGCTCAGGAGCTGATGGAGCTTGAGCGGCGTGGCTCCGGGATCAATCACGAGGTAATCCTCGTAGTAGATCACGCGTTCCAAGTTACGAGCCGTGACATCGAGCACGAGGCCGATGCGGGAAGGCATGCACTTGAAGAACCAGATGTGCGAGACCGGCACCGCCAATTCGATATGGCCCATCCGCTCGCGCCGGACGCGGGCAAGAGTGACTTCGACACCACAACGATCGCAGACAACACCCTTGTGTTTAATGCGCTTGTACTTGCCGCAGGAGCATTCCCAATCCTTTACAGGACCGAAGATGCGCTCGCAGAACAAGCCGCCCTTCTCGGGCTTGAACGTGCGGTAATTGATGGTTTCCGGATTCTTCACCTCGCCCTTCGACCAGGATCGGATCGAATCCGGCGAAGCAACGGAGATGGCGACATGGTCGACTTGGTTTACTTTATCCAAGCCGATCAGTTCACGGACAGACTCTCTGTTGGAGTTCATCATAGTATGGAGCTAACAGGACGGTTTTGGCGCCTAAGTTTTCGGGTTTCGTCTCAGCTGGGCAGCTGCGCCGGCTGAGGCGGGGTATCAATTGGGTTCGAATAACCCACTCGCACATCCAATCCCAGAGATTGCATTTCCTTCACCAGAACGTTGAAGGACTCAGGGATGCCTGCTTCGAGCGCATTGTCACCCTTGACAATGCTCTCATAGATACGCGTGCGCCCTTGCACGTCGTCCGATTTGACGGTGAGCAACTCCTGGAGCATGTATGCCGCTCCATAAGCTTCCATGGCCCACACTTCCATTTCCCCGAAGCGCTGTCCGCCGTACTGCGCCTTACCACCCAGCGGCTGCTGCGTGACGAGCGAGTAGGGTCCGACGGCTCGAGCGTGGATCTTGTCCGCGACCAAGTGGCCCAGCTTCATCAAGTAGATGTAACCCACCACGATTTCCTGGTCGAACTGCTCCCCGATACGTCCGTCATAGAGCCTGACTTTGCCGTGCTCAGGAAGCTTGGCGTCCTTCAGGTAACTGCGGATGTCCTTTTCCTTCATGCCGTCGAACACCGGAGTGGCAAATTTCATGCCGAGCATCTTGGCAGCCCAGCCCAAGTGCGTCTCCAAGACCTGTCCAACGTTCATGCGCGAGGGCACGCCCAGCGGATTCAAGACGATCTCCACCGGAGTGCCGTCCTCGAGGAACGGCATGTCCTCTTCCGGCACAATCTTGGCAACAACACCCTTGTTACCGTGACGACCGGCCATCTTATCACCCACCGAAAGCTTCCGCTTCGAGGCGATATAAACCTTCACCTGCTTGATGATTCCAACGTCGATTTCGTCGCCGGATTCAACCCGCTCCATCTCCTCATCCATCTGCATCTGAAGCTCATCGAACTTCTTTTTAAAGGTGCCGATGATCTCGTTGATCTTGTTGCGGATCGGCGAGGGATCGATCTCGATACGATCGTAGACCTGAGCCAGCTTGCGCAGGAGGGTCTTGGTGATCTTGCGGTTGGCCGGGATGATGATCTCACCCGTCTCGGAGTTCACGACATCCAGCGGGATCTTCTCACCCAACAGGATGTTGCTCAGGGCTTCAGTCAACTGCTCGCGCAGATCCTCGATCTTGCCCTTATGGTCGTCCTGCAGCTGCTTGCTCGCCTTCTTAGCCTCGGCCGGAGAGAGGCGATCCTTGTCGAGATCGCGCTCCTTCTTGGAGGAAACTTTGACATCCATGACGATGCCATAGGTGCCCGACGGAACCTTCAAGGAGGTGTCCTTAACGTCCGCTGCCTTCTCACCGAAGATAGCGCGCAAGAGACGCTCTTCCGGAGCCAGTTCAGTCTCGCTCTTCGGAGTGATCTTACCCACCAGGATGTCGCCCGGCTTCACTTCCGCGCCAACACGGATCACGCCGTCGGGTCCGAGGTTCTTCAGCGCTTCGTCGCCCAAATTCGGGATGTCGCGCGTGATTTCTTCGGGCCCCAGCTTGGTGTCACGAGCGCCCACTTCGAATTCATCGATGTGGATGGAGGTGAAGATGTCTTCCTTCACAATCCGCTCGCTGATCAGGATGGCGTCCTCGAAGTTGTAGCCGTTCCAAGGCATGAATGCGCAGAGCACATTCCGTCCCAGGGCCAGCTCGCCCTTCTCCGTGCACGGACCATCGGCCAGAACTTGACCCTTCTTAACCGAAGCACCCTTCTCGACCAGAATCTTCTGGTTGATGCAGGTAGCGGCGTTGGAACGCATGAACTTACGAACAGGATAGACATGGACGCCGGCACTGGCGTCGGTCTTGATCTTCTTCTTGCCCTCGGGAAGCTTGCCGTCCTCGGTGATGATAATGGAGTTTCCGTTGACGGAGGCAACTTTACCAGCTTCCTCGGCAACCAGCACCGCGCGGGAATCGCGAGCCACGCGCTCCTCGAGGCCCGTCGCCACAAAGGGAGCTTCGGTGATCAACAAAGGAACCGCCTGGCGTTGCATGTTGGAACCCATCAATGCGCGGTTCGCATCGTCGTGTTCCAAGAACGGGATCAGCGAAGCGGCTACCGATACGAGCTGCTTGGGCGAGACATCCATGTAGTCGACCTTCTTCGGCTCGACGTCGACGAAGTCACCTTTGCAACGGCAGGTCACCCTGGCAGTGGTAAAGTTGCCTTTCTCGTCAATCTGGGCGTTCGCCTGCGCAACCGTGTAGTTCTCTTCTCGGTCCGCTGTCAGATAATCGATCTGGCCGGTGACCCGGCCGTTTTCGACCTTGCGGTAGGGCGTTTCGAGGAACCCGAAATCGTTCACCCGGGCAAAGGTCGCCAACGAAGCGATCAGACCGATGTTAGGTCCTTCAGGCGTCTCGATCGGACAAATACGGCCGTAGTGGGACGGATGGACGTCACGGACCTCAAAGCCAGCACGATCTCGGGAGAGACCGCCAGGTCCGAGGGCCGAGAGCCGACGCTTGTGCGTCAACTCCGCCAACGGGTTGATCTGATCCATGAACTGCGACAGCTGACTTCGGCCGAAGAAGTCGCGGATGACCGCCGAAAGAGCTTTCGGGTTGATCAGCTTCTGCGGAGTCATCTGCTCCAGGCTCTGATCAAACAGCGTCATGCGCTCCTTGACCAAACGCTCGGTGCGGGCCAGACCGACACGGCACTGGTTTGCCAGCAACTCGCCCACAGTACGAACCCGGCGGCTGCCCAAATGGTCGATATCGTCGAGCGAACCTTCCGAGCGCTTCAGCTTCAGAAGATACTTGGTCGCGGCGACCAGATCTTCCTTGGTCAGGATGCGGGAATCATTCTTGTCGTCGAATCCGAGCTTTTGATTGATCTTGTACCGACCGACACGACCGAGGTCGTATCGCTTCGGATCAAAGAACAACCGCTTGATGAGCGCCCGGGCGTTGGCGGCAGTCGGCGGATCCCCAGGCCGGAGACGGCGATAAATATCCTTGAGAGCCTCTTCTTCGTTCCGGGTCGGATCTTTCTTCAGACACTTGATGATGATGCCATCGTCAGAGGTGGTGTCCACGACCCGAATCTTATTGGTTCCCAGATCACCGATCTGCTTCACCACGGCCTTCGACAGCGGCTCGAAAGCGCGCGCCACCACCAGGCCCTTGTCAGGGTCGACGGCGTCCTCGATCAAAACCTTGTTCTGCAGGTCGTCCAACTTCTCCGCTTCCTTGATCGAAAGCTCTTCGATCTCGTAGAACAACTGGAGAATCTCCGCATCCGTGCTGTAACCGAGAGCGCGGAAGAAAGTGGTTGTAAGGAACTTGCGGCGGCGCTTCTTCCGATCCAGATAGACATACAACATGTCGCTGGTGTCGAACTGCGCCTCATACCAGGAGCCGCGGTCGGGGATGATACGGAAAGAATGCAGCTTCTTGCCGTTCGGATGAATGGTCTCCTCAAATGCGAGACCAGGGGAGCGATGCAACTGGCTGACAATCACCCGCTCAGCACCGTTGATGACGAAGGTGCCTTGGGGGGTCATCAAAGGCAGCTCACCCATGAACACCTTTTCTTCCTTGGTGCCCTTCTCCTCCTTCAGCCGGAACGTGACGTAAAGTGGTGCGCCAAACGTGATTCCCTCGCGCAGGCACTCGAGCCAATCTTGCTTAGGTTCACCAATCTCGTAACTGTCATACTGCAGCACGCATTTACCATCGTAGCTCTCAATCGGAAACACTTCCGTAAAAACCGCTTCCAGCCCGGTATTCTTCCGTTTGGACGCCGAGATATCCAACTGCAAGAACTCCTTGTACGAAGTCGTTTGCAATTCGATAAGATTCGGCGGGGCAATGATTTCTTTGATCTTCCCGAAGTTGATACGCTCAGTTGCTTTCGATGGCATTTTTGGTCCTCATCATCGTCCGGAAACCGGCCGGACTCTGGTTTTATTCAACGACATAAGGCAAGCGTCCCGGTTTTTCTCCCGGAATACTTGCCAATCTAATCGGCTCTGACTGTTCAATTTTGCGGTCTCTTGGAGCGTAATCGCGCTCCGAAAATGGAGATGGCGTCGGGACGACGAGTCCGCTCATCGTCCCGACGCTTGAGAACGGTAATTACTTCAACTCAACTTTGGCACCAGCTTCTTCGAGCTTCTTCTTGGCAGAATCAGCATCGGCTTTGCTAGCACCTTCGAGCACGGGCTTCGGAGCGCCTTCAACCAGAGCCTTGGCTTCCGCCAATCCCAGTCCGGCCTTGACCTCGCGAACCACTTTGATGACGGCGATCTTCTTATCAGCCGGCACAGACGCCACGATCACGTCGAACGTGGTCTGGGCTTCAGCAGCGGGAGCGGCGGCGCCAGTAGCACCACCGGCAGCTGCAACAGCCACAGGAGCCGCGGCGCTAACACCCCAGGCGGCTTCGAGTTGCTTAACCAAATCCGCGGCTTCTACCACGGTCAACTTGCTCAACTGATCAACGATCGATGCGATATCCGACATAGTTCCTTTCAGTCTCGTCGTCCTTCACGGCCATGAAGGTTTTCAGCCTGCGGCCCGCAAACCGACGATTTACTTTGTTGTTCTTGATGATTCCCCAGACGGACATCGTCCGGAGGAAATTGTTACCAGTCCAAAACCGATCCGATTAAGCTTTCTCGGACTTGGCCTTGATGACCTGAGCCAGCTGACTCGCCGGCGTATTGATGATGCGCACCAGGCTCGTGGCAGGGGTATTGATAAGCCCGAGCAGCTTGGCCCGCAACACGTCGAGGGAAGGCAGATCTGCCAGGATGTTGATGGCCGCCGCCTCCATTCGCTGGTTCGCGAGGAACCCGAATTTCAACTTGGGCTTTTCAAACTCCGAAGCAAAGGTCTTGAGGATCTTGGCTGCCGCCGCCGCATCCTTCTGGCCCGTGATCACGGCCGTCTGGCCCGTGAGGGTGCTTCCCAGATCAGCGACCCCAGAGTCCTTGGCTGCGATCCGGAAGATGGAGTTCTTGACGATATGAATCTCAGCACCAGCGCCGCGCAGGCGCTTGCGGAGCTCGGTCAAGGGCGCGACCTTCAAACCGGTGTAGTCTACCACGAAGAAGAAAGGAGACTTCCCCAACCGGGCGACGTATTCCGAACTGATGTTTTGTTTCTCAGCACGCATGGAGTAAAAGGTATTTTAGGGTTTCTGTTTATGCTGCCGAGATGAACTCTTTGGTATCGATCCGGATGCCAGGGCTCATGGTGGCCGACAGCGTGCAGCTGAGGACAAAGATGCCCTTGACGCTCGCCGGTCGCGCTTTGTAGAGCGTCTCGAGGACGGTGCGGGCGTTTTCTTCCAGCTGCTTGGGAGTGAAGGACAGCTTGCCAACGGGAACGTGAACATTGCCGCTCTTGTCGGTTTTGAACTCGACACGGCCGGCTTTGACTTCCTTCACCGCTTTGGCGGTGTCGTCCGTGACGGTGCCCGTCTTCGGATTCGGCATCAGACCTCGAGGTCCGAGCACCTTACCCAGCTTACGAACTTCGGTCATGGCCTCAGGCGTCGCAATCGCGACGTCGAAATCGCACCATCCCTCATTGCACTTCTTGATCAACTCATCAAATCCAACATGCTCAGCTCCGGCCGCAGTGGCGGCATCGGCGGCCTGGCCGCTCTTGGCGAACACCAGCACGCGGACGGTCTTGCCGCTGCCATGAGGCAATGGAACCGTGCCACGAACCATCTGGTCCGACTGACGGGGATCCACCCCTAAACGCATGGATAGTTCGACTGTTTCGTTGAACTTCGCCTTCGGGAGCTTGGCGAGTGTTTCCACCGCGGCCTTCAAGGCCTGCGGCTTGGTCTTGTCGACCAGGCTAAGTGCTTTTTTGTATCGTTTACTTGGCATGTTTTATAGGCGGTGCATACGAGCGTTGGCTCTCCCGCTTTTTGGGACGGACTAAATCAGGGAATGACTTCGATGCCCATGCTGCGGGCAGTACCCGAAATCAAGCGAAAAGCGGCCTCGTCGCTCGCCGCGTTCAGATCCTTGGCCTTCATCTTGACGATGTCCATGATCTGCTTACGAGTCACTTTGCCAACCTTGTCCTTGTTCGGAACCTTGGACCCGGAGGCAACACCAGCCGCTTTCTTCAGCAAAATGGAGGCGGGCGGAGACTTGGTGATGAAGGTGAAGGATTTGTCCTGATACACCGAGATCACGACCGGGATGACCAAGCCGGCATCGCCTTTGGTCACCGCGTTGAACTCTTTGCAAAAGGCCATGATGTTCACGCCATGCTGACCCAGCGCAGGACCGACGGGAGGAGCCGGATTGGCCTGACCTGCCGCGATCTGCAACCTAATTTCACCAACTTTCTTCTTTGCCATAACTAAGTTTTCTCTTCGAAATTTCTCGTCGCCTTACCCGATATTGCGGCCAGCGATTTAGGCCCGCTTAGGCCTTCTCCACCTGCCAGTATTCCAGCTCAACCGGAGTATTCCGGCCGAAAATGTTCACCGTGACCTTCAACTTGCCCTTGTCCGGGTCAATTTCTTCGATCACACCGCTAAAGTTGAGGAAGGGCCCGTCGTTGATCTTGACCGTCTCGCCCACGTTGAACGCAACCTTGGGCTTCTCCTGATCCTCCGACTCGGAGATCTGAGCTTTGATCGATTCGATCTCGTCGCCCGGAGTGGGCGTCGGACGCTCCCCGCCCACAAAGCCGATGATGCCTTGAGTCTCGCGGATAAAATACCAGGGCTTCTCAATGATCCGGTTGCCCTCATCCAACAGAACCATGTCGACGAAGACGTAACCCGGGTAGAGCTTTCGGTTCGTGACCGTCTTTTTGCCGTTGCGAACCTCGGCAACGCGTTCCATCGGAACCAGGACTTCGTGAATGAATTCGGACATCTCCTCGGCTTTGACCCGCTTTTCGAGGCTGTCCTTAACCTTCTGTTCCTGACCGGCCAACGTATGAATGACGAACCACTGGCTACGCATGCGAGTAATTGAACTCCGCAAACTAGGCGGTCTTGTTGATGTTGGTGAGAACGTTGACCACGACGGTGATCAAAAAGTCAACGCTCACAATGAAGAGGCCGAGCAGCAGGATCGTGATCATGACCACCGCCGTAGAACCCTTCAGTTCATCGACCGTTGGCCAAGTGCACTTCTTGAGCTCTTCTTTGGTGTCCTGAACGTATCTCGTCAGACGCAGCAGATAACCCATCCGCCACAGGATGCCGAAGATCACTGCCACCACGGCCAGGCCGATTCCAAATTTAGTATAGTCGTTCACGCAAAATCTTCGACTTGAACCACCGACACTGCATCACCCTCGAGACCCTCACACCCAGCGTTCGAGCTCGAACCTTCTAGAACATCCCACTAGCGCACGCGCCAGTCGGCGAACCTCTCAGCCGCCGCTCTGGCGGAGGGGGAGGGATTCGAACCCCCGATCCCGGTTAAGAGATAGCGGTTTTCAAGACCGCCGCGATAGACCACTCTGCCACCCCTCCGACCACACAAAGCTGGCAGGGCGTGAGGGACTTGAACCCCCAACCAACGGTTTTGGAGACCGCTACTCTACCAATTGAGCTAACGCCCTAACCTAAAGTCTTTCGCGCGTCGCCCGCAAATAGTTGCCAGAGGAGATAAACTCCCCTGGCAAACACGCAAAGAGTTAACTTACTTAACGACTTCGGAAATACGACCGGCACCAATGGTGCGACCGCCTTCACGAATCGCGAAGCGCTGACCTTTTTCCATCGCGACAGGCACGATCAGAGTCACCTCGACCGCAACGTTGTCACCAGGCATAACCATTTCAACGCCAGCAGGCAAGATCACACTTCCAGTCACATCGCTGGTGCGGAAGTAGAACTGCGGACGGTAGTTCGTGAAGAACGGAGTGTGACGACCACCCTCTTCCTTCGAGAGAACATACACTTCAGCTTTGAACTGAGTGTGCGGCGTGATGCTGCCGGGCTTGGCGAGAACCATACCCCGCTCCACATCTTCCTTCTTCGTTCCACGCAGGAGAATACCCACGTTATCGCCGGCGCTCGCCTTGTCGAGCAGCTTGCGGAACATTTCGATGTCAGTCGCGGTCGTTTTGCGGGTGTCTTTCAACCCAACGATTTCAACTTCCGTCATCTTGTTCAGCTCGCCACGTTCCACACGGCCGGTCACCACGGTTCCACGACCTTCAATGTTGAACACGTCTTCGATGCACATCAGGAAGGGCTTGTCGACCTCGCGAGTCGGCAGCGGAATGAAAGCGTCGATCGCGTCCAACAACTCCTGGATCGCCTTCTCACCTTCAGGCTTGGCTGCAATCGCCGCGGTGGCGCTACCACGAACCACCGGGGTCTTGTCGCCCGGAAATTGATACTTGTTGAGCAGGTCGCGGATTTCCATCTCGACCAGATCCAGCAACTCCGGATCATCCACCAAGTCAACCTTGTTCAGGAACACCACAATCGCCGGAACACCGACCTGACGAGCGAGCAGGATATGCTCACGGGTCTGAGGCATCGGACCGTCCGCCGCGCTCACCACCAGAATCGCACCGTCCATCTGAGCGGCACCGGTGATCATGTTTTTGACATAATCAGCGTGTCCAGGGCAGTCAATGTGCGCGTAATGGCGGGAATTGCTGTCGTATTCCACGTGGGAGACAGCGATGGTCACGGTCTTCGTATCATCACGAACCGTTCCACCTTTGGTGATTTCAGCATAGCTGATGGGCGGGGCCATACCCTTGCGGTGCTGCACTTCGACGATAGCAGCAGTCAGGGTCGACTTACCATGATCGACGTGCCCAATCGTGCCAACGTTCATGTGCGGCTTCGTCCGTTGGAAATTTTCTTTTGCCATGCTGTCTCCTGTTCTCTGATGTTTACGTTATCGTTTGTTTCTCTAATTAAATAGTCTGGAGCCCATGATCAGGATTGAACTGATGACCTCGTCCTTACCAAGGACGTGCTCTACCAACTGAGCTACATGGGCGCTCACCCACAATCAGACGCCAACTTACCTCGACTGACGCTGCTTTCTTCCAAAGAATAAAAAGCCGCAACCCCGACCCTTTTTCTCAAAGGCTAGTGGAGCTGCACGTCACACCGGTTCGGCCCAATGACTGGCCGCAAAAGCTATGAAAGCTAGGCGGAGGTGTCAACGGGTTTTTAACTAATTGTGGATGATCGAAATCCGGTTCCGGTCTCCCTTGGCCCCCGACCACCGCAAACGCCCCTGCTTTCATAGGCCAATCCCCACATTCTAGGCAAATTCTTCCTATTGATGTAGTTCATTAACAAAACTCATATTTTTCTCAAGGCAGTCACAGGTTTGCCTGAGATTCGGGGCGCCCCTCCGCTTTTCCAGCGGTCCTAACAGCGAAGGGCGTGATTATTTCTGGGTCAGGCGCCGAACGATCCAACGGCGAACCGAGTGATCGTTCTGCGCATGGAGTTACGCCCGAGGCGGAAAGGACGTTCCCCTGGTCGCAACATTACAGAATCCAGCATTTCCAGGGGCATCAACCACCAGGGGCCCCCTAAAGCCCAAGCCTCACCCGGAAATGATCACGCACACCCACCACCAGAACCGCCCTCCGCAAATACTTGGACACCATCGGTCCCCCATGGTTTGATGAGGGTCGCGTTCGTTATCCGTTTTCTTTATGGAACCACAGACCGATTCACTGATTGATCAGCGAAAAGCCAAGCTCGCGGCCATGCAGGCCGCTGGAGTCAACCCTTTCAAGAACAAGTTCACCCCCTCGGAGAGTTGCTCGGCGGCCCGCGAAAACTATGTCGAAGGACGCGCGGTAGCTGTCTCTGGCCGCATTATCGCCCACCGCGACATGGGTAAAAGCCACTTTGTAAACCTGCGCGACCAATCGGGCCGAATTCAGGTGTATGTCCAAAAACAGGCGCTCGGCGACGCACAGTGGGAACTCTTCAAACTCCTGGACCTCGCGGATATCATTGGCGTCAAGGGCACTCTTTTCACCACCAAGACGGGAGAAATCTCCGTCAAATGCGACAGTTTCACCGTGCTTTCCAAGGCTCTGCGTCCCCCTCCCTCCCAATACTACGGACTCGAGGACACGGAGGTGCGCTACCGGCAACGCTATCTCGATCTGATGGCGAACGATCCGGTCAAACAGGTGTTTCTCCACCGAAGTTTGATCATTCGCGAAATCCGTAGCTTTTTGCACTCACGCGGATTTGTCGAAGTCGAGACGCCCATGATGCAAGCCATCCCGGGAGGCGCCGCCGCACAACCCTTCGTCACCCACCACAATGCCCTGGGCTGCCAGTTTTACCTGCGGATCGCCTTGGAACTCTACCTGAAACGCCTGCTCGTCGGCGGTATGGACCGAGTTTTCGAGATCGGACGGAACTTCCGGAACGAGGGCTTGTCCCGACGCCATAACCCCGAATTCACCATGCTCGAAGCCTACGAGGCTTTCGGTGACTATGAGTCGATGATGGAGTTGGTGCAGTCGATGATCTGTCAAGTCGCCGACAAACTCCAAGGGGGCTACAAGATCGAGCACAAGGATGCCAGCGGAGCGGTCACCAAAACGATCGACCTTACCCCGCCATGGCGCCGGGTGACCTACAAGGATCTCGTTCGAGAAAAGGCAGGGGCCGACTGGTTTGACGTCACCCCCGCCGAACGCCGCGAACGCGCCATTTCATTAGGCGCTGAGATCGGCAAAGACCACGAGGATTTTGAAATCACTGGAGCGGTGTTCGAAAAACTGATCGAGCCAACGCTCATCCAGCCCACCTTTGTCACCCATCTCCCCAAGGAATTGGTGCCGCTGGCCAAGCTTTCTCCGGACGATCCGACGACCGTCGAGGTCTTCGAGTGCTGCATCAACGGCCAGGAGATTGCGCCAGCCTACACCGAACAGAACGACCCGATCGAACAACGCGAACGGCTGGAACACCAGGCCGGGGGTGAGCAACAGAAGCTCGATGAGGATTTCCTCCAGGCTCTGGAGCACGGCATGCCGCCGGCCGGGGGCATGGGATTGGGGATTGACCGCCTCTGCATGATGCTGCTCGGACAGGAAAGCATCCGCGATGTCATCCTGTTTCCGCAGCTGAAGCCCAAGGCTTAATCGCTAGAAGAATCCAGCCGATCCATCGCCCGACGATCTCGCTTCGTGGGACGGCCCTCGCCTTTGGCCCTGGGGCTGAAGCCGCTACCAGCGGCGCGAACTTCCCGAGCCCGCTGATACTCCTCAGCGGGCGTCAGGTCTTCCAGGCATTCGGGCACCACGCTGGCCGCAACCCGCCGCTCAATGGGTCGCAGCACCCGCACCGTGCGGGATAACCCTTCCATGGAAACGGTGATCACATCGCCTACGCGAGCGGAACGGGAGGGCTTCACGGCCACGCCCTGGAGGGAAACCCGACCATTGTTGCAGGCCTGAATGGCCAGCGATCGCGTCTTGAACAGACGAACCGCCCACAACCATTTGTCCATCCGGACTTCGCTGGGTACCATCTCCATAGTCGATTCAGATATCGCAACTCCGAGCGGAAACTAATCGCGCCCCACCCACCAGTCAATGCCGGGGCTCCCAGCGAAGCAAACGCGGGTGTGACTATCTCCGGGTGAGATTCCACGCCCGGTCAGTTGCGCGTGGCGGCATCTCTCCAAAAACGCTGCATCTCCAGGAAAGTGAAGGAGGTCGACCAACCGAGCAGCATCCAGCCGGTTAAGGCCTCGGTCGCAGCAATGAAGCGAATGGGGCCGACTGGAACCAGGTCTCCGTACCCCACCGTGGTGTAGGTCACAAAAGAATAGTAAACGTAATCGAGCCAGTTGGCCGCTACCCCCGTCGCCTGCACGTGCATGATGTGACCAAAATCAGCCACTCCGTCCAAAAACCCGAAGCCTGAAGCGAACACCCATATCTCCACCAGATGGGTGGCAAAGAGTCCCAGGATCAGGACGAGCACCCGGGTTCGATGCAACTGCCGAAGCCGAGCCAGCCAATCCGACAGCATGCGCAACACCTCGTAGTGCAACAGCACACAGGCCACCACCAATGCAACCGAGATCAAAGCCACCAAATATTGCCCGCGTGGGATGGGTATTCCCGACCCAACGAGGGCCAGATCGAGAACGCAATCAGGAAAAGAGGTCACTCGAAGGTGACAGTGTCAGGTCCAGGCTCAAAGAACAGTCAAAATCAAGAACCAGCCTGCGCCAAGGGCAACTCGACGGTAAAGGTACTGCCGACCCCGATCTCGCTGCGAACCCCCACCTTGCCGCCGTGCGACTCCGTCAGGGCTTTCACCAGCGAGAGTCCCAACCCCGTGCCGCCATCCGCGCGGCGCCGGGCCGAATCGACGCGATAGAAGCGTTCGAACAGGTGCGGCAGATGCTCCGCCTCGATGCCGATGCCCTGGTCGGTCACGCTCAGGCATACCCCGCTCGAGGTCGCCGCCAGCGTCACCACGACCTCATACTGCGGCGGAGAATGCTTCACGGCATTCTCCACGAGATTGAACACAATCCGTTCCAATGCCAGCGGGTCAGCTTCCACGTGCATCCCATCCCCCTTGACCGCGTGCACCAAGGAAAGCCTGACCTGCCGGCCCGCGGCGAAGATGTCGAGCTTATCCAAGACCTGCTTGATCAAGGCGCTCAGATCCACCCGCTGGCGAGGTGCCAGGGGCTGCCCCGCATCCGAACGTGCGAGGGTGAGCAGGCTGTCCACCAAGCGCGAGAGATGCACCGACTCCTCGAGATTGCTGCGAAGCGTCTGCACCAGCAACGGGTGGTTGGCCGGCTCCCGCAACGCAACTTGAATCTCGCCGCGAAGAATGGTCAGCGGGGTGCGGAGCTCGTGGGCGGCATCCGCAACGAAACGCTGCTGCGCCAGGTGAACTTCCCCCACGCGCTCGATGAGCCGATTGCAGGCACTCACCAGCCGAGCCGCCTCTCGATTGTCCTCCGGAACTTCCAGCCTGGCACCCTGGAGGCGGTCGATCGGCAGCTTTTCTGCGGTGTCTGCGACCGCGTTGAGCGAACGGCTGTGCCTGGTGGTCCACCAAGTCCAGCTCCCCAGCAGTGCCGCCACCCCGGCCACCAATGTGCCGAACCGGAACCATCGCTCATTTAAGGGACGGAGGACATCCGCCTGTCGCATGCACGCTTGCAGCCAGGCACTGATGAAAGCCCGCTTCGAACCCGCGTCGTAATCGTTCACCGCGGCGGTGGCCACCACCCAGGGCTCCCCATCGTGCGAAACCATCCGCTGCACCCAGGCGGCCCCCAAGATATTGGAGGCGAATAAACGATTGAACACTCGCGGATCAGCGGCTACCTCGGGCGGAAGTGTCGCAAAGCCGGGCAAGGGAGTCTCGCCGTTCATCGGACGGAGCAGCTGGACTGACGGCAACCGTGCGGCGGTCTGATTCAAGGGTAACGCGGCGCCAGATCCGCCCGGTCGGCCAATCTCCCAACCGGACAGGTCATACAGCAAAACCCGGAGGTGCCGCGGATTGGAGGAAACCACGCGCTGAAGATGGGCCGAATACTCGGGTTTCCACGCATTCACATGGTTCGCAATGAGCTGGGCCTGCATGGAAAGAATATTCTGGGTTTGCTCCAGATCCCGCCGGTTCGCTTCCAACGTGCCCCAGGTTCCCCAGGCCAGGAGCACCAGAACCCCGCTCCACCAGATCACGCATGGCCCCCACCGCTTCATAGCCCCTCCAATTCAGCGCGCAGGACATAACCCACACCCCGCACCGTGTGGATCAACCGCCCCGAGAATCCGCGATCCACCTTTTCCCGCAACTGGTGAATGGTCACATCAATGACGTTGCTGAATGGATCAAAAAAACGATCCCAGACATGCTCCGCCAACTCGGCGCGAGTGACTACCTCGCCACTGCGACGGAGCATCAGCTCCAAGATCGCAAAAGGTTTGGCGGTAAGGTCGATCTGCTTCCCGCTCCGACGCACCTTGCGGGTGCGTGGGTCGAGCTCCAAGTCATGGCACTTGAGAACCAACGGAGCCTCCACTCCACCGCGACGCAGGAGCGCTCGAACCCGCGCCAGGAACTCGTCGAGATCGAAGGGCTTCACTAAATAATCGTCGGCCCCCTGATCAAGCCCGCGAACCCGATCCGCAATGCCATCGCGCGCGGTCAGCATCAGGACCCGATGGAACCGATCCCGGCGCCTCAGCTCCCGCAGCACGGTAAAGCCATCAATGCCGGGCAGCATCACGTCGAGAACGATCAAGTCATAAGGGTTTTCCCCAGCAAGCTGCAGTCCCTCGTTGCCATCAAACGCCACATCCACCGCATACGACTGCTGCTTCAGCCCACGCTCGAGAAAGCGCGCGACCTTCGGCTCATCTTCAATCACCAGGAGACGCATCCTCCAGACCATAAACCATCACACCTGAAAAGACGATTAAACTGCGCAAAAAATGGCAACTCAGGGGGAGCGCCACCTCAACGAAACAGATCCAGCTGCTGACCGCCTGGACGACGAAAGTCCGCAGCCGAGAGACTGGGAGAGCGGGCCTGAATCCCATGACGCTGGCACGAGACACGAAACATCTGGGCGATTTGGTCGGCCAAAGTCCCCTTCCCCTGAAAGCGTGTGCCAAACTCGGCGCTGTTCAACTTCCCTTCCCGCACCGAACGAATCTGACTCAGGACCTTCTCCGAGCGCAGAGGATAGTGCGCCTGCAACCATTCTGGAAACAGGGAGGAAAGCCCGTGGGGCAACCGCAGCACCACATACCCAGCTGACCGAGCACCTGCGGCAGCCGCGGCGGCCAGGATCGCGGGCATCTCATGATCCGTCAGCCCCGGCACCACCGGCGCCACCATGACACCAACCGGAATCCCGGCCTCCGCCAAGCGAGCCATCGCGTCGAGCCGATGCTGGGGCTGCGATGTCCGGGGTTCCATCCGCGACGCCAATTCCGGGTCCAAAGTGGTAACCGAAATGTAGACCATCGCGGCATCGGACCGGGCCAGCACCGACAGCAGGTCGAGGTCTCGGGTCACCAGATGGTTTTTGGTGACGATGCCCACCGGATTTCGGAACTCAGCCAGCACCTCCAAACATCCGCGCGTGATGCGGAGCTTCCGCTCG
Organism: Verrucomicrobiales bacterium; assembly: GCA_016793885.1. Taxonomy (NCBI): domain Bacteria; kingdom Pseudomonadati; phylum Verrucomicrobiota; class Verrucomicrobiia; order Verrucomicrobiales; species Verrucomicrobiales bacterium. The sequence continues at coordinate 72,957 of JAEUHE010000197.1, read as the reverse complement.
ACGGGCTGATAGGGGTCGGTGACTCCGCTCAAAGCGATCACCTGAGGCTTCCATCGCGGAGAACTCAGTTCGGCTCGCAGCAGCTGTGGCGCTCGATCCTTCACCATGATCCGCGTCTCAAAGTCCAAACCCGCCGAGAACCCCAGATACTCGTGGGTCGGCCGGGCATAACAATAGATGCATCCATGCTCGCATCCGCGATAGGGGTTCATGCTGGCCTCAAAGCCAATGTCTGGACTGTCATTATAATTGATGAGGGTCTCGCTGGTATCGCGGTAAAACTCGGTTCTCCGGGCTGGCGAAGGTTCTGAATCATCCTCGGGATCAGGTTCGACATGCAGCTTTTCGAATCGGGAGGAGGGGTTACTCAATGCCCCCCGCCCACGCGGGGGCTCGGGCGCGCCGGAAAGCTGCCGCGGGAGGTATTGGTCAGAACCCATCTGGAGGCATAACATGTACCAGTCAACCTTCAGTTGCCAGTCCGGAGTGGCTCCGCTAGTTTAAGCGCATGAACGGAACCATGCCGCAGAACCGACCCCTGGCGATCACCGCGTCGATATCGCTGCTGCTCGCACTATTGCTGACCCCGCTTATGAATGCCGCCGACACCAAAACGAGTGACCAGTCCTCGAAACCATCTCGGGAGTTGGCGACCTTCGGCGGGGGCTGCTTCTGGTGCACCGAAGCCTATTTCGAGACCTTGAAAGGCGTCGACGGCGCCGTCTCCGGCTACGCCGGAGGCCCTACTCCCAATCCTACTTACGAAGCTGTATGCAGCGGTACTACCGGTCATGCCGAGGTCATTCAGGTATCCTACGACCCGGCCGTGATCACCTATGAGCAGCTCTTGGATTTTTTCTGGAAAGCCCACAACCCTACCACGCTCAACCAACAGGGAGCGGACGTCGGGACTCAATACCGTTCTATCATCCTGTATCACAACGAGGCTCAAAAAGCGGCGGCTGAAAAGGCCATCAAGACCGCCCAATCCCTGTTCCGCGATCCCATCGTGACCCAGGTGGTGCCGCTGACCAAATTCTACCCCGCCGAAGCCTACCATCAGGACTATTTCCGTCTGAACCCCGAAAAGGGCTATTGCAAGGTGGTTATTGCTCCAAAGCTTGAAAAGCTGAAGAAGAGCAAGTAGCCCCAGGCGAGCATGGCCCCACTGACCTCCCACACGTGCAAGCTCACCCCGGAGCAGGCTGAGCACCTGCACCTTTGGCTCAAGGAGCATGGCTATCGTTTCCGCGAGGTGCCCTACGCTCAATACGCCGGCGAAAAGGACAAAACGAACGTGGTCTTTTACACCAGCGGAAAACTGGTGGTGCAAGGCAAAGGCACCCAGGAATTTGTCGAGTTCACCCTGGAACCAGAAATCCTGAAGTCAGCCCAGATCGGTTATGAAGCGGTCCTTAACCCAGAATTGCTGATCCCCCGCATCGGCGTGGACGAATCCGGAAAAGGCGATTTCTTTGGGCCGCTCTGCGTCGCCGGGGTTTATGTCAACGAAACCATCGTCCAGTCCTGGCGGGAGGCTGGCGTTCGCGATTCCAAGAATATCAGCAGCGATGCCAAAATCGCCAAGCTCGCCGAACTGATTCGGGATACCCCGGGCTGTGTTTCAACCGTGGTTCCCATCGGAAACGAGGCTTACAACCGGCTTTATAAAACCATGCGCAGCGTGAACGCCATCCTCGCTTGGGGCCACGCTCGTGTGATCGAAAATCTCATGCTCCAGAGGCATCGCATGGTGCCCCTCCCCGTGCGGGCCATCAGCGATCAGTTCGCCGCCAACAAAGAGGTCGTCGCGGGAGCGCTGATGAGCCTCGGTCGGGAGATCGAACTGATTCAACGGCACAAGGCGGAGTCCGACCTGGCCGTGGCCGCAGCGTCGATCCTGGCACGACATGAATTTGTCAGTCGGCTCGCCAAATTGGAGAAGCAGTTCGAGCAAGTGCTCCCTAAAGGCGCCTCCGCCGCCGTGGATGCGGCCGCCAAGGCCTTCATCGAGAAACACGGGGTCGCCAAACTGCCCTCGGTGGCCAAGATGCACTTCCGCACCGCGCTTAGAGCCCAAGGCCTGCCGGAACCACCTAAGAAGGAGTGGAAGCGGAGCGGAGGCGCCAAGAGCAAAACAGAGGAGGTCTGACCGGCAAACGGAAGCGGACCAGAACCAATTCTGAGGAAGAGTTTGGCCCACGTAACACGCGGAGCACACGGAGTCGGAGGGGCTTCTGAAGAAACGTGACGTCAACCGGCCCAGTCCTGACAGGCCCCTCCTCAGATCCGCGTGCTCCGCGTCATCCGTGGGCAATATACCCCCGCTCCTCTTTCCGACGGCCTGCTAGGCCGATGGTCCACTGCCCGCCCGCTTTTCGAGATCGTGCACCCGGCGAAGCAGCTCAGGAAGTTGCTGCAGAGCAATCAGCTGGCGCTTGGTCTGTCGATCCGGCCGCGCCGGGGAACCTAACCACTTCTCTCCATCAGGAATCGGATGCATAACCCCCGACTGAGCGGCCACCGTGACGTCGTTACCGATCTTGAGATGCCCCGCCACGCCCACTTGACCGCCCAAAGTCACATGATGCCCCAACCGAGTGCTGCCCGCGACGCCCACCTGCGCGACCAGCACACTGTGTTCACCGATCACCACATTGTGACCTACCTGCACTAGGTTATCGATCTTCGTGCCCTTGCCAATGATGGTAGGCCCCAAGGCACCACGGTCGATCGTCACGTTGGCCCCGATCTCCACATCGTCCTGGAGAATCACCGTGCCGACCTGGGGGATCTTCAAGTGGCGGCCACTGTCGTAGACATAGCCAAACCCGTCGGAACCGATCACCGAGCCGCTATGCACATTCACCCGATCTCCCATTTTGACCTGCGGATAAAGCGTCACTCGCGGGAAGAGATGGCAGTCCTGCCCCACCTCGCATCGATCCCCCACATGGACACCGCTCTCAATCACCGTCCGGGCTCCAATGCGCGCCTGGTCTCCGATCACGCTCAAGGGCCCAACGAAGGCAGACGGATCCACCATCGCCCCCGGCGAGACCACGGCCGAAGGATGGATGCCCGGTGCAAACCGGGCAGTGGGGAAGAACAACGGCAGCACCTGCGCAAAGGCGACCCGGGGGTTGCCCACCCGAATCAAGACCTTGCTGGAGGCCACAAACTCGTGCGGCACGAGGATGGCAGTAGCCGCGCCTTGTTGCGCCCGGGTGAAATAGTACTCATTTTCCGCAAAGGTCAACTCGCCTGGACGAGCGCCTTCAGCGGAGGCAAAACCGGTCAGGACGGTGGTGGGATCCCCCACGACTTCCCCTTGGAGATGCGTCGCGATTTCTTGAGCAGTGTATGGCATGGCTAATCAGATCTCAGGAGATGCGGTCAGGATCCACGGCTACCCAGCCCGCGCATGGCGGTAACCGCATTGCGCTCCCCCAAAACGATCACGCGCGGCGTCCACCCCTTGGCCATGGCGGCATCCACCTCGGTATAACTCATGATCGTCAAGCGGTCGCCCACCTTGCCCAAATGGGCAGTTGCCCCATTTAGAATAATCGATCCCGACCCCGGTTCGCCGGGAATCAGGTACGTCTCAAACCGTTGACCATTAGCCAGATTGCTACAAAGAACCCGCTCAAAGGGTAGAAAGCCAACCGTCTCCATGAGATCGCTGGCAATGGTCAGGCTTCCCTCGTAGTCAATACTGGCCGCGGTCACCGCGGCACGATGAATTTTAGACTTTAGTAGATGGACGAGCATACGGTTCAAGTCACACGTTGACTTGAAAATCGGCCGTGACTATAAACCGCGCCGCATCACATTCAACCCCCTACTTGATTTATGCCAAAAACGTTAAGCGTCGGGATGATTGGTTATCGGTTCATGGGCAAGGCGCACTCCAACGCCTGGCGGCAAGCGCCGCATTTCTTTCCCCTGAAGGCCAAAGTCAAGCTGCACACCATCTGCGGCCGCGATTCGAAAGGGGTGGAAGCCGCCCGGGATCAACTCGGATGGGAGAATGCCAGCAATGACTGGGAAGCAGTGATCAACAACCCAGCGATCGATATCATCGACATCAACACGCCGAATGATTCGCATGCCGAAATCGCCATCGCCGCGGCACGCGCCGGTAAGCACATCCTCTGTGAGAAACCTCTGGCTCTGAACGTGAAGCAGTGCGAGGAGATGGTGGCCGCCGTCAAGAAGGCACGCGTGGTGAACATGGTTTGCCACAACTATCGCCGCATCCCCGCCATCGCTCAGGCTAAAAAGATGATCGAGGCCGGCCTGCTGGGCGAAATCTTTCATTACCGCGCTCGTTACGCCCAAGACTGGATCGTGGATCCGAACTTCCCCTTGGTCTGGCGCCTCCAAAAAGGCGTGAGCGGAAGCGGAACGCACGGCGATATCAACGCCCACATCATCGACCTGGCCCGTTATCTCGTCGGCGATTTCAGCGAGGTCTGCGGCCTCATGCACACGTTCATTAAGGAACGCCCCATCGAAGAAGCCGCCGCTAAGGGCGATGGTTTGGGCGGGAAAGGAGGCCGGAAAATGGGCAAGGTCACCGTGGATGATGCCGCCCTCTTCATCGGACGCTTCAAGAACGGAGCGCTCGCCAACCTCGAGGCCACCCGCTTCGCATTAGGCCGAAAAAACCACATCGAACTCGAAATCAATGGCAGCAAAGGCTCGCTCCATTTCGATTTCGAAGACATGAACCGTTTGAAGTTCTTCAACAACGAAGACCCAGCAGGCTTGCAGGGCTTCCGCGACATCTTGGTCACCGAACCCGGTGGGAAACACCCCTTCGTGGGCAACTGGTGGCCGCCCGGACATATCATCGGCTACGAACACACGTTCGTGCACACCATCGCCGACTTTGTGAACGCCGTGGTCGACGGAAAATCAGTCCAACCCACCTTTGAAGACGGCCTCAAGAACGAGCAAGTACTTGAAGCTGTTGAGGCTTCAGCCAAGAGCCGATCCTGGATCAAGGTCTAAATGCCAGCCTTCCTGCATGTCACCCAAAGAGGTGACATGCAGAGAAGTCAGGGATAGGCCATAGTCATCTCGTGTTCATCCTCTGTGGAAGACGCACTGGTTGGGTAAAGAAAATGTTCTTGTGTGTCGGTTCTCGTGTGTAGAGAAACCAAAACCCAACCAGTGGGGAGCTTCTAAGTGGTTCAGGCAACTCTAGGTGTTGGAGGGGCAGGAACCCAAAAGTTTGCGCCTCGTGCGTAGAGAAAAGCGACCGGTACCCCCGGTCGCTTCTTTTTTGTACCGCCCATTTCGACCTCCAGGCTTGCTTCGGCATCCATCAGAGGCAATACTTCTACCAACCCGTTCAGCCGACCTTGAAATACTTAATTTGTGCCCACCAAGGTTCAAAAACTGTCGTCTCCGCCGACGTGACGACAAATTCCGTCTTTTTTCCAAGGACACCCCTTATGACCCCACACGAACAACCCCGCACTCAACGTTTGCTGGCTCTTCTGGCCACTTGCCTCGCCTTGGCCTGCCCCGCACAAACCCATGCCCAGAGTTACGGGATCGCGCAGGAACAATGGAATGGACTCAGCACGAACGACTTCGCTTACCCGGACGGAGCCAGCTTTACGAACATCGCCCCGACCAGCGCCAAGATCGTGACCAGCTTCACAACGGGTAACTCCGGCAATGGCTATGGGCAGCGCCTCCGGGCATTTATCTTGCCTCCATTAAGCGGGAACTACACCTTCGCGATCGCCTCGGATGAGTGGTCTCAGCTCTACCTGAGCACTGACGAGACCCCGGAAAACCGCGTCCGAATCGCCTACGTCGACGGAGCCACCGCACAGCGCGACTATCTGGCCCAGACCAACCAGACCTCCGCCCCGGTGGCGCTGGAAGCCGGACGACGCTATTATATCGAAGCGTTGCACCGAGAGGCGTTGGGCCTCGACTATCTCGACGTCCAATGGCAGTTGGCCGACGACACCATCGAATCCCCCATCAACTCCCGTCCTGGCAACGGCCGGGCCGAGCGACTGATTCCGTTCCGCACCAACACCATTGTGGCCCCGGCATTCCTTCGTAATCCTTCCAATTTAGTGGTTACCGCCGGACGCCCCGCCTCGCTCTCCTTGCTGGTAAGCAACCAATCGCCCGTCTCCTACCAATGGCAGGAAAATGGGGTGAACCTGCCCGGAGCCAACAGTTCCGTGCTCAAGTTCCCCAGCGTCACCGAGGCCGGCCAGGCAGGTAAGAAGTATCGCTGCCTGGTCACGACCTCCGCAGCCAGCCTGCCCAGCGCAGAGGCTCAGTTTACTATCTTGCCCGATTCCGTCGCCCCGACGGTCCTCAGCGTGGCTAGCATCGGTCTAAACGGATTTCTCCTGACTTTCTCGGAAGCCATTCAACCCGGCGAAGCGTCAACCGTCGGCAACTTCACCGTCGAAGGTACGACCATTCAATCAGCCGAGCTAGGATCGGACCCCACCCAGGTCCGACTCAACACCTCACCCCTCACGCTGGGCAGAACCTACACGATCGAGATCCGCAACCTGAAGGATTTGGCTGGGCTCGGCCTGGCCGCCAACACTCGAGTCTCCCTGACGGTCGAGCCCTTCTATGGCTCCACCGTCGGCACCACCAACAGCCTCGGCACCATCAGCGCCGCCGGCAATGGCTTCGATCTGCAAGCGGGGGGACGCGAGATCGCCGGCAAGTCCGACCAATTCCTCTATCAATGGACACTTCTGCCCGGTGATTTCGACATCCAACTCCGAGTTGAGTCTCTCTCACTCAGCGATCTGTTGGCCCGCGGCGGGCTCATGGCCCGGGAAGACCTGAGCAGCACGAGCCGCTTCGCCGCCGTATTCGCCACCCCCTCGCTGAATGGGCTCCTCTTTCAAAGTCGAACCCAACCCTCTCGCGACACGACCCAAAGCGGCAACCTCCAGGTGAATTTCCCCAATACCTGGCTGCGCCTGCGTCGCGTCGGTGACGACTTCAGCGGCTACGGCAGCTTGGACGGCACCACCTGGAAGCCGCTGGGCAGCGCCACCATTGGCATGCCGGAGTTCTTGTTTGTGGGCATGGCCGCCAGCAGTCGTAGCACGAACGCCACCACCACGGCCCGCTTCCGAGACTACACGGACGCCACTGGAAAACCCCTGACTCCTCCCGGCCCCCTGAGCATCGAACCCCCGGGACCCAGCAGCCGACGCGGAGGCTTGGTGATCTCCGAGATCATGTATCATCCTCAGGATCGAGCCGACGGCAAGAGCCTCGAATTCGTCGAGATCTTCAATAGCCAGCCCTTCTTTGAAGACATGTCGGGATACAAGCTGAGCGGTGACATCACGTTTGAATTCGCTCCCAACACCATCATCCCGGCGGGCGGTATCCTGGTGGTGGCCAAAGCTCCGGCGGACCTGGAAAGTATTCAAGGGATCTCAGGAGTTCTGGGGCCATACACCGGCACGCTCCCGAACAATTTCGGACAGGTGCGCCTCTGGAATGAAATTGGCGGCATCATTCAGGAAGTGAACTACCAAGGGCAGATGCCGTGGCCGGTATCAGCCGATGGGGCCGGCCATTCGCTAGTGCTCGCACGTCCCTCTTATGGCGAAAACGAACTCCGGGCCTGGAGCGCCAGTGATCGAGTCGGCGGTTCACCAGGTCGGTTCGACGGCGTGGGTCCCGAGCCCTTGCGGGGGGTGGTGATCAACGAGTGGCTGGCGAACCCGGATCAGGGGCAGCCTGATTTCATCGAGCTGTACAACCACACCGCCCAAGCCGTGGATCTTTCCGGCGCCTGGCTCACCGACAGCCCGAACACCAACAAATTCAAGATCCCCGCCAACACGACCATCCCAGCTCATGGGTTTGTTTCGTTCGCCACCGCTCAGTTTCAGTTCGGTCTCAGCTCCTTCGGAGAAACCATCTACTTGGTGAACCCCTCGGCCACTCGCGTCATCGATGCGGTGGCTTTTGAAGGTTCGGCCAAAGGGGTGTCGCAAGGGCGTTTCCCCGACGGCAGCAAATTCATTTCGGAACTAAAAGCCCGCACGCCAGGAGCCGCGAACAGCGCCGAACTGCGACGGGACCTGGTCGTTAACGAAATCATGTACGCCCCCATCACCGGCGACAATGACGACGAATTCATCGAGCTTTACAACCGCGGCGACACTGCGATCTCGCTCGCCGGCTGGAAACTGGCACAGGCTGCCACCTTCACCTTCCCGACGAACGCCTCCATCCCGGCCAAGGGCTATGTGGTCGTCGGAAGGAACCTGGCCCGACTGGTCGCCAATTATCCCAACCTCAATTTTGGCAACACCTACGGCAACTATAATGGCAGCCTGGGCAACGGCGGGGATCGCATCCAATTGCTCATGCCCGAGCCGGTGATCGACACCGACAACAATGGCAAAAGCATCACGAACATGGCCTTCGTGGTGGTGAATGACATGAGCTATCGCGATGGTGGCCGCTGGGGTAAATGGTCGGATGGAGGCGGAAGCAGCCTGGAGCTGATCGACGCCCACAGCGATATCCGTCAGCCGGCGAACTGGGCGGACAGCGATGAGACCAAGAAGGCTCCGTGGACTCCCATTGAGTTCACCGGCCGGGCTGACCTCGGAGGCATGGAAAACCCAGACCGCTTGCAACTTTTCCTCCAGAATCCGGGTGAAGCCCTGATCGATGATATCGAGGTGTTCACGGCCGCGAACTCCACGAATCTCCTGGCCAACCCGAAGTTCGAAACCAACCTCAGCGGGTGGACACCGCAGGGCACGCATGAGGAGACCACTTTGGAGACAACGGAAGGCTACCAGAGCAAGCAGTCCATGCATATCCGCGCCAGCGCACGAGGCGACAACGGCGGAAACCGGATTCGAGCCAACCTTGCCCGAGCGGTAGCAGCCAACTCCATCACCACCATTCGGGCCAAGGTCCGCTGGCTGGCCGGCACGCCTCACATTCTGCTGCGCCTCCGCGGCAACTATCTCGAATGCGCCGGCATCATGACGCTGCCGAAGAATCTCGGCACACCCGGAGCCGCCAACAGCCGGACCATCAGCAACGCGGGACCAGCGATCTTTGAAGTCACTCATGCTCCCATACTCCCGGTGGCGAACCAGGGCATTGTGGTGACCGCCCACGTTTCCGACCCCGACGGCCTCAGCACCCTCACGCTTAAATGGAGGAACGACACCATTTCCATTCCAGGGAACTATCAGGAAGTGGCCCTGCTCGACGATGGAACCCAAGGCGATGCTATACCGGGTGACGGAACTTACTCGGCCATCATCCCCGGGCAGCCCAACAACACCATGGTGGCATTTTATATCAGCGGCAGGGACGCGGCGGCGACGCCGGCAGCATCGACATTCCCTAAAGATGCTCCCAAACGGGAATGCCTCTTCCGCATCGGTGAAACCCAACCCTCCAGTGCGCTCGGCAGCTACCGACTGTGGGTTACCAAGGCCACCCTCAGCCGCTGGTCCACCCGGGGGCGCCAAAGCAATCACCCTCTGGATTGCTCCTTCGCCTACAATGATTTCAGGGTGATCTACAATGCCGAGACCCTCTACAGCGGCAGTCCCTGGCACACCCCCGCCTACAACGGCGGCCCGGCCGGAGAACCTCCAACGGACTACGTACTGCACGCGCCAGCCGACGACTTGCTGTTGGGCACGGAGGATTTCGTCTTCGGCACGGTCGGAAACCAGGACAACGACCCCAGCAAACTCGCCGAGCAAACGAGCTACTGGATCGCCAGAAAAATGGGAATCCCCTACAACTACCGTCGCTTCTTCTTTATGTATTTCAACGGCCAGCGACGCGCTTCATCGGTTTACGAGGATACTCAACAGCCGAGCGGTGAGGTCATCGACCAGTACTTTCCCGATGACGCAAGCGGCCCGCTTCACAAAATTGAAGATTGGTTCGAGTTCGACGATGCTGGGGACACCAAAACTGGCAATGTCGATGCGACCCTCGATCAGTTCCTGACACTGGAGGGCAAGAAGGTGGCTCGCTATCGAGTCTGCTGGCGTCCTCGGTCGATCGGAGCCGGCGACAACCCCAACGACTTCTCGGAGCTGTTTAAAGTCGTCGATGCGCTCAGCGCCGCTACTCCAGAACCGTACAACACAGCACTTCAAGACATCGTCGACGTGGAGCAATGGCTGAGTGTCTTTGCCATGCAGCACATCGTTGGGAACTGGGATTCGTATGGATACAACCGCGGCAAGAACATGTATACCTACAAGCCGACGCGCGGCAAGTGGGGGTTGTTGCTGTGGGACATCGACTTCGATCTAGGTTCTGGTAGCGATGGTGCCACCACCGATCTATTCGCCACGAATGAGCCGACGATCCAACGTCTCTACGCCAATCCCTTGTTCCGACGGATGTACCTCCGCATCTGCCAGGAAGCAGCTGAAGGTCCTCTTCGCGCGGACTTGTTGGCTCCGCTCATCGATGCGAAATCCAAGGGCCTGGCCGACAACGGGGTAACAGTATCGTCCCCTCAATTCATCAAGGACTACGCGCGCGATCGACGGAACTACATCCTCAACCAGGTCCTTCCGAAAACCAACTTCGTCGTTTACGGACCCAACCTGATCACGACGAACGTGAACTTCCTTACGTTGACAGGAGCTGCTCCAGTCAACGTGGACTCCATCACCGTGAACGGGACCAAGCAGCGCCTCACCTGGACCACTATCGGCAGCCGCCCGATCTATTGGTCCACTCAGGTTCCCCTGCTCCCGGGAGAAAACTCTCTCACCATCGAAGCCCGCGACCGGTTCGGGAATGTGGTGGTCAACGGAACTCAAACGGTCCGCGTCGTGAACAACGCCGAGGTCGTGGAGCCCGAGGGGAACGTCATTATCAACGAAATCTCTTACTCGCCCGCCGACCCCGGTGCCGGCTACGTGGAAATCTACAACCGCTCCACCACCACGGCATTCGATCTCAGCGGCTGGCGACTGGATGGAGTGGACTTCGATTTCCCAGCCGGAACGCTCATCGGACCGGGGCAGTTCTGGGTCGTGGCCAAGGATCAGTTTGCCTTCGGAACCAAGTTTGCGTTCCGAGCGCCACTGCTCGGTGAATTCAACGGGAATCTCGATCCCGAAGGCGAAACTCTGAGCCTGCTGCGCCCAGGAGCCTCTCCCGATGCGCCCATCGTGGTGGATCAGGTCCACTACGAAGCAACCGCTCCTTGGCTGCAAAAACCCGCGATCGAGGGTGTAAGCCTCAACGTGGTGGATGGCAGCCAGGACAACAGCCGGGTAAGCAACTGGGCTGACGATGGCGACGGATGGCGCTTCGTCAGTGTCACGGCTCGGGCGGGCGGACCGGACTTCTTTGTCTACCTCACCGGTGCGGGCAACGCCTACCTCGATGACCTTTCGCTCGTCGAAGGAGACCAGGCCGGCCAAGGTCAGAACCTGGTGACTAACGGCGGTTTCGAAGCACCGCTCGCCGGCACCTGGCGCGTCGCGAACAACCATCTGACTAGCACGCTCGTGACTGACATCGTCAAGTCGGGCGCTTCCAGCCTGCGCATCGTGAGCACCAACGCGGGCAGCGCCTCGACCAATGGAGCCATATTCCAACGGGGTCTTCCGATCGTTTCCAACAACGTCTACACCCTGAGCTATTGGTTGCGCTACGGAGACCGCGGATCCAATCTGGTGGTGAAGACCAGCCCCGGAAACTTCCTGGCTTCGACTCAGTCGGTGAGAAGAGCTCTAGGCACGCCAGGCGCTCCCAATGTCAGCACCGCCAGTCTGCCGTCCTACGACGATGTCTGGCTCAATGAGGTGGGACCGTACAACGAAGCCGGTCCCACCGATGCCCAAGGAGACCGCGACCCGTGGGTGGAACTTCATAATTCGGGTTCGACCCCAGTCTCACTGAAGGACTACTTCCTATCTGACTCGTACTCCAACCTCAAAGCCTGGGCCTTCCCGTCGGATGGAGTTCTTCAGCCCGGGGAGTTCAAGGTGATCTGGGTGGATGGCGATGCGGATCAGTCCACCGCAAGCCAGTGGCACACCTCCTTCCGGGTGCAGCCGACACAAGGTTCTATCGCCCTGTCGCGGCTTGTGAATGGTGAACCTCAAATCGTGGACTACCTCAACTTTGATGGTATCCAAGCCGACGAATCCTATGGATCCTACCCCGATGGCCAACCCTTCTTCCGTCAGGTGCTCTCCTTCCCGACGGCCGGAGCTCCTAACAACGGCGCTTCGAAAACCCTGGTCGTTCGCATCAACGAATGGATGGCTAGCAACACCGGATTCATCCTGGATCCGGCCGATGTCCCGCCGGCCACCGACGATTGGTTCGAACTCTATAACCCCGGTCGAGTCGAAGCTGACCTGAGCGGCTACTATCTCACGGACAGGATCGCCAACAAAACTCAGTTTAAGATTCCTGCTGGAACACGCATCCCGGCCGGGGGGTATCTGCTCGTCTGGGCTGATGGAAGCCCGGGGCAGAACTCCACCAACTCCGCCGACCTGCACACCAACTTCCAGTTGTCGCGGGGCGGCGAGGAGTTGGGGCTGTTCGCCCCCGATGGGACAGCCGTCGACACGATCCAGTTCGGTTCCCAAACAAACAATGTCAGCCAGGGACGCATCCCCGATGGCGGTCCTTCGATCGTGGCTTTCGAACAGCCTACACCACGGGCCGCCAATCGCCTCAGCGGGGCCAACACACCGCCGGTGCTCGCCAAGGTTGGCAATCGTATCCTCGATGAACGAACCCGCTTCAGCTGGCAATTGACCGCCCAGGATGCGGAAGAAGGTTCCAGCCAGTTGGTGTTCAGTCTCGCGCCGGGTGCCCCGGCGGGAGCGACCATTACCCCGGCTGGGCTCTTTGTCTGGCGTCCGACCGAGGATCAAGGTCCCGGGAAGTTTGCGGTCACATTCCGGGTCAACGACAATGGCACCCCGAGTCTCCAGAGCGTCGAGACGATCACCGTTACCGTGCGGGAGGTGAACCAGCCTCCCACCTTCGGAGACTCGCGCCCCCGCTATGTGAAAGTCGGAGAGCTCGTCTCATTCTCCACGGCAGCGGATGGAGATCGTCCCGCCCAAGCCCTCGGCTTCCGCCTCGGGTCAGGTGCACCCGCCTCCGCCACCTTGGACCCCACCACGGGCGTGGTAAACTGGCGTCCTACCGAGGCGGATGCCGGCAAGGCGTTCACACTCCAGATCACTGCCACGGACAATGGCACACCCAATCTGTCCGCCACGGCGGGATATCAGATTAATGTCTACGCTACCCAAACCACCGTGATCGTAGTGCGCCCGAGCGTCGCTTCAGGCCAGCTCAACTTGAGCTGGGAGTCCATCGCCGGACAGTCCTATCAGCCGGAGTTTAAAGATAGCCTCTCCGGGGAGTGGAAACCCCTGGGCGCGGCGATTACCGCCAGCGGAGCAGCCGCCCAGGCGTCCGATACCGTCCGTCCCGATGGCATGCGCTTCTACCGAGTTCGCCAGCTATAAGCTAGCAACCGATAGGAGAGCGCCACACCAGGCGCCACGAACAAGGCCCGGCCGCTCCCCCGAGCAGCCGGGCCTTCTCGTTTGGAAACTCGCACATCAGATATCCAGGACACCCGGGCGATGCCAGCGTTTCACACTTTGCCGGCAGGGCCCGAACCCGCAGGGTTCAAAGAGATCTATACGGGGGTGCTCGCACCCCCGGAACTGTTAAAAGTACGGAGCATCGCGCAGCGATGCCACCGGCTTCGGAGATTTGCATCACCCGACTCAAGGAACCTAATCAGTTCGGCATTGCGTTCGCCGACGGGTGACACGCCTTTCAGGGTGCTGTTGAATAGGGGTACGACAGACCGGGGGTGTCGCTGCGCTCCACAACCCGGCCAAACTCTTTGAACCCTGAGGGTTCTCGGCTTCGGCCTCAGGAACTCATGCGAAGAAGTGAGGATCTCCTACAGCTTGTCTAATCCGCATTTTTGAAGGTAAAGATGAGGGCACGACACCGCCTTTCCTTCACTGTAACCCAATCCCAAGCGTACACGCACTGGCCATCACCTCACAAAGGACATATCGGTCGTCATCAGCAGGGCGTGGGTGTATTCCGCCCACTTGGGCAGCGCCTTCGGTTGAGGCTTGGCTTCCGAGAGTCGTTCTCGCAAGCGCTTCTTAAACTGCCCGGCGACCGGAGTCGCTGCGCCTTCGGTGCCCGGCACCCAGTGATCCAAGAACGCTTTGCCCGTGGCCACCTCTTCGGCACTGGGCAGGCGCTGGAACAACAGACGGTAAAGGAACCGGATCCTCCCATCATCGTCGGCCAGACTCACGAAATCAGGGCGCTGAATAATGTCCCGAGCGTGTTCCACCACCAACGGGCTGTTCATGAGGAACAAGGCCTGCTGCGGCACGGCGGTCTCATACCGCTTGCCGCTGCAGATGGACGGATTGGCAAAATCGAACGTGTTGAGCACCTCGAGCAAATCCACGCGATCGATGAATCCGTAGATGCTGCGACGCGGCGCCGTGGATAGCTGAATACCCAAACCTAACCGCTGGGCCGCAGCCGCACCCCGACGGCTCGATTGATGAGTTCCCTCGCTGAGATCCACCGGCTTTCCACCCACCGAAAGGTCGAGCTTGCCGCTCACCTGCAGAATGGCGTCCCGAAGCGGCTCATACTCGAGCCGACGAAGGTTCGCATGCGAAAGCCACCGATTGGCCGGATCCTTCAGCGCCTGCTGCAAGGAAACATCACTGCTCTGTCGATAGGTGCTCGACAGTACGATCTGGCGATGCAACTGCTTAATCGACCATCCCTGCTTCATGAACCGAGCAGCAAGCCAATCCAGCAGTTCTGGATGGCTCGGCGGATTCGACTGATTGCCAAAATCGTCCGGAGTGGTCACGAAGCCCTCTCCAAAGTGATGAAGCCACACCCGATTGACCATCACCCGAGCCGTCAATGGATTGTTCGGACTGGCGATGGCCTGAGCCAGCGGCAGACGCCCGCTGCCTTCCTTGAAGGAGGGCCGAGTCGGCCCCGAGAGTATCTCCAAGAACCGCCGTGGAACCACCTCACCCTTGTTGCCCACTTCGCCACGGAGGAAGATCGGAGAATCCTTGGGATTCTGACCTTCAAGCATCGGCATGGCTCGGGCCGGCGCGCCTGCATGGGTGAGCTCCAGGCGATCGTACTGCTCACGCAATCCCACATAACGAGCGCGTTGCCGGTTGGGAACCACCAGCAGGGCCACGTCGGTGAGCAGACCGTTCAGACGGCTCTGCCAAACCGGATCCGCCTTGGCGAAAACAAAGCCATACAAGGAGGCAACCTCGGCAATCGATTTGGGCGATTGTCCGCGAAACACCTCAACTACCGCTGTGGGCAAGCCGCGGGTGCGTTCATCCTGGCCTAAATTGGACAACAGCCGCCGCGATTGCTCCGGCAAGCGGGCCGGCGGCACCCGCTGCAGGACCTGCCAGAGCCGGAACACCCCGCCCTCGCGCCGCGTCCCCACCCGGATGAGCTGCTGCCAGTTCTTGAGCAGCTCCGGATCAGCCCCGTTCTTGGTGAGATAGGGAGCCTGCTCCCTCACCGGCAAGGTGGTGGCGAACAGATAAACTCCGGCATGATGCCGATAATCCCCAAACGCCGCTGAGACCAGTCCCGTGGACACATTCTCCATGCGCAGCTCGAGTTCCGACCGCTCCTTGAGGTAATCGGCATACGCCGGGGTGTTCGTTTGGGAGCCGCTGAGCAAGGGGGACGAAACAGGTTGAACCGAACTGGCAAAGATCCCGTGCAGAGAATAGTAGTCGGCCTGGGGGATGGGATCGAACCGATGATCATGGCATCGCGCACAGGAAACAGTCAGCCCCAGAAACCCCTTCGTAACGACATCGATTCGGTCATTGATGATGTCGTTTTCGTTGCCATTGTAATGCTCTCCCACCGTCAGAAAACCCATGGCCGCCAAGGCGTGGTTGCCCTTGTTCACCGGGAACTTGTCGCCCGCCAGCTGTTCGAGAATAAATCGATCGTACGGCTTGTCGTCATTGAAAGCCTTGATGACATAATCGCGATAGGTCCAGGCATAAGGATACAACGAGCTCTCGCGCTGCCGACGGAATTGTCCCTTCGTGTCGGAATACCGAGCCACATCCAACCAATGACGCCCCCACCTCTCCCCATAGTGCGGCGAAGCCAACAAGCGATCGACCAGGTCTTCCCACGCCTTCGGTGAAGTATCCTGGACGAAGGCATCCACTTCCTCCGGACTCGGAGGCAGACCGATGAGATCAAAGTATAGACGCCGGATTAGTGTAGACCGATCCGCTTCCGGAGCGTGCGAAAGCCCGACCTCTTCCAGTTTGGACAGGATGAAGGCATCCACTGGAGTGGCGATCCAACCCGGTTCCTTGACGGATGGTATAGCCGGCTCCCGCACCGGCTTGAAGGCCCAATGGGCTTTGGGATCATGACCGCTCGATCGCTCGGTTCGCGAGTCTGGCGCGCCCCGCTGCACCCAGGACACCAGCGTCGCCACCTCAGCCGAAGAAAGCCTCTCTCCCTTGGGCGGCATCTGGAGGTCCGGATCGGCATACCGAACTGCTTTGATCAACAGGCTCTTGTCAGGCTCGCCGGGAACCAACGCCGGGCCGGAGTCGCCCCCTTTCTCCCATCCGCCCTTCCAATCCAACTCCAACCCTGCTTTGACCTTGCCTTGAGCGGTGCTGTGACACGAATAGCAACGACGCTCCAGAAGCGGTCGAACCTGCGCCTCAAAGAAAGCCCAATCAGCAGCCCCCGGCGTAGCCCCACCCATCGGCCGCACCAACCCGGCAGCCACCGCCAAACCCAGCAACCCCAGGCGCCATCCGCTCACTTCACGCAACTTCTTCATAGTCGTCAGTTCTGGAGGAGCAAGTCCCCCCCTTAAAGTTAGCTGAGAATGGACTGCACCAGCTTGCCGTAGTTGTCCGTCAGCCGAAAGTCTCGGCCGTTGTAGCGATAGGTGAGCTTCTCATGGTTCATTCCGAGAAGATGAAGAAACGTGGCATGCAAGTCGTGAATGTGAACCGGATCCTGAACGGCTTTCGCGCCAAATTCATCGGTGGCACCATGAACCACCCCGCCCTTGACCCCTCCGCCCGCCAGCCAAACGCTGAACGCCTTGTTGTTATGATCGCGTCCGGGATCATCTCCCCCGTTGCGGTCCCGAGTCGCGGTGCGTCCAAACTCACCGCCCCACAGCACCAAAGTGCTGTCCAACAACCCGCGCTGAGCCAGGTCGGTCAGCAGAGCGGCCGCCGGCTGGTCGATTTCCCGAGCCGATTGAGGAAGCTTGGTTTCGAGATCGTCGTGATGGTCCCATCCACCCGCCCATACCTGCACAAACCTCACCCCACGCTCGACCAAGCGCCGAGCGATCAGCAACTGGCGTCCTTGCGTCGAGTTTCCGTACAGCGCTCGCGTCTCAGCGCTCTCCTTCCCGATATCGAACGCATCCGAAGCCTCCATCTGCATGCGATAGGCCATCTCAAAAGCCGCGATCCGGGCATCGAGCTGCGGATCCGGACGAACCTGCGACTGAGACCGCGACGAGTGATTGAGCTTTTGGACCAAGTCCAACTGACGACGCTGCTGGGCCTGAGTCAAATACGGATTGCGAATGTTCTGGAGCATCCCCTCCACGCTCTCGGCCTTGGTATTAATGCTGGTCGCTTGAAAATTTCCCGGCAGGAAGGCGGAGCCCCAGTTCTGCACGCCCCCGGGCGGAAGCCCCCCCGGCCGCAGGGCAATGTACCCCGGCATGTTCTGATTCTCACTGCCCAAACCGTACAGCACCCAGGAGCCGATGCTGGGCTTGATCATGCGCAGCGACCCGGTGTTCATCATCAAGGTGGCCACATCGTGAGCGGGGATGTCCGTGTGCATCGAACGGATGATCGCCAGCTTGTCCACATGCTCAGCCAGCTGGGAAAACACGTCGCTCACCTCAATGCCAGACCGTCCATGCTTGCGAAAACGAAACGGCGAAGGCATGGCCACCCCGTTCATGCCCGGCAATGTTTCATCCTCGTGCTTCGCCAGCTCGGGCTTGGGATCCCAAGTGTCCATCTGGGAAGGAGCCCCTTGGGCGAAGATATGAATGACTCGCTTCGCCTTGGCCGCCAAGCGGCTGCCCGCAGGTGGCTCAGGACTACCAGCGGCCCTACCCTCCTGTTCGGATGCCAACAAGCCAGCCAACCCCAGAAAACCGAAGCCCATGGCGGTGCGTTGGAGAAAGTGTCTCCGATCGAGACATTCCGCAGTTGAGAAGCCCATCCCGGCCGACTGAGTGTGCTGATTCTTCATAGCGAACCTACACCCTTATTGACGGCAGAAATCGCCAGGAGGTAACAAAGGAAGTCGTCAGCCTCCCGTCTTTACTTCCACCACATCGTGCGGCGAGGCTTCTCTCTGTCCAGCAGGGCTGACACGGATGTATCGGGCCTTGGATCGCAGCTGCGTCAGATCGGCCGCGCCCAGATAGCCCATGCCGGATTGGATCCCGCCGATCAACTGGGTCAGGATGGTGTCCACGGAAGCCGAGACTTCTTTCAACGCCTCGACGCCTTCGGCCGCCACCTTGCGGGTATTGTCTTTGGAATGCCCATACCGGGCCGCCGATCCCGCGCTCATGGCAGCCAGGCTGCCCATCCCCCGATACTGCTTATACAGCTTGTTCCCAATTTCAAGAATCTGACCCGGTGCCTCCGGACACCCGGCAAACAGTCCGCCGCAGAGCACCCCATTGGCCAAAGTCAAAGCCTTGACGATATCCCCCGACTTGGTGATCCCGCCGTCGGCCAAAATCGTCACGCGCTTCTTCTGCGCCGCCTGCGAGCACACATAGAGCGCCGTCAGCTGAGGAATCCCCACTCCCGCAACAATGCGGGTGGTGCAGATGGATCCAGGACCTTGTCCCACTTTAATACAGTTGGCCCCCGCATCCGCCAGAAACTCTACTCCCGAGGCACTCGTCACATTCCCCGCGATGATCGGCAGCTTCGGGAAAGCCTCCCGGATCATCCGGACAGTATCGCCGACGCCTTTGCTGAAACCATGAGCGGTCGAGACCGCCACCACATCGACACCCCGCTCCACCAACCCCTCGACATGACGAAGGATGCGTTCGCGGTCCAATTCACCGAAAGCATTCCGGGTCGCCGAAACGGCCGCGCCGCAAACCAGCCGAAATTGGCTGTCGCGGGCTGGCTTAAACTGAGCCTTCTTTTCCTGGGTGATCCGCTCGATGTCGCTCATCGTGAACAAGCCATGCAGATGATCCGCATTGTCCACCACCAATAGCTTGTGAATCCCCGGATGGTCGCTGAAGAAACGATCAGCGCGCGCGATCGGGTCGTTGCCCAACTCCTTTTTGTTGATCGTATGGATCTGGCTCCGCTCCGTCAGCGCCTCGCCGACCTTGCGCTTGGCATAACGGGGTTTGACCACATGCCCGGGCAACAGTCCCAACAGCTTCCCGCTCTCGTCCACCACGGGAAACGTGCCGAAAGCGAACTTTCGCTTCTCGATCATGTCCAACACCTCACCAATCAGCTGATCGGGAGAGACCTTGATCGGCTCCTGGATCAAGCCGTGAACGTGGTTCTTGACGCGGCTGACCTCCGAGAGCTGATCCCGCTCCGGCATGTTGTAGTGGAGAAGGCCCAAGGCGCCGTTTAGCGCCATCGCGATCGCCATCCGTGACTCGGTGACCGTGTCCATGTCCGCCGAAACGATCGGCACATTCAGTCGCAAGGACTCACTGAGGGCGGTATCAAGCTGCGTGTCACGAGGGAGAACCTCGGAGTAGAGGGTCGCCAAGGTCACATCGTCGTAGGTCAATCCCACGTTGCGATGCGCCCCAAAGAAGGCCTCGGCCGGCTGATAAAACTGATCGTCAATGGCGGAAGTTTTCCGTGCTGCCATGGCCCATCTTGACCGGGTATGTTCTCGGCTGGCAAGCGGAACCTATCGGAAAGGAAAGCCGAAGGCTAACACGCGGCTCGGAGCACGACTGTTGCCCCTTCACGGGCCGCCTCTACGTGCAAGGAAGACCCCAACGACCGAGCGATCTCCCGGGCTCGCCGCAGCCGCTGCGCGATGATGCGGTCGCCATGGTCCGGATCGTGGTGAAACAGTTGCAGCTGCTTGACCCGGGCTCGACAGGCCAAGGCCACCATGTCCTCCAAACACCCATGCCCCCACCCCGCATGCCGAGGATACTCGCTGATGTCGTACTGGGAGTCCAGAATCAGCAAATCCACGCCGCGCACAAACGACTTCAAATCCCGGTCCAAAAGTACAGGACGCGGTTGGCGGGGCAGCCGCTTGGAAAGCTCACAATCGGGAAGGTACGCCACCGAGGCGCCGGGCGCGGACAACCGATAACCCAGGCATCCATCGGGGTGGTTCACCCGTATCGGAGTGACTTGGAAGGCGCCAATCTTGAAGGACCGCGACTCCGCCTCACAAAAGGTGGGACAGCTCGGCAGTCGACGCAAATCCACCGGAAACCAAGGAGACTGCATTTGACGATGGAACGCCGCGCGGAGCGACATTCGTCCGACGGCGGGGCCAAACACGCGAATCCGGTTTCCCGGCTCATACAGCGGCTGGAAGAAGGGAAAGCCCTGAATGTGATCCCAATGCAGGTGGCTCAGCAGAACATCAAGCTCCATCGGCGCCGACCCATACTCCGACAGCAACGCCGCCCCTAAAGCCCGAATCCCAGTCCCCGCATCCAGAACCAACAACTGAGATCCATACCGAATCTCCACACAGGACGTGTTTCCACCAAAGCGTGTGGTGCTTTTGCCGGGAACAGGAATGGAGCCGCGGACCCCCCAAAAACGGACATCGAGGCTTCGCAACGACCGGTCGGACGGTTTCATTTGAGCACGTTTCAAGCGTCTGGAACCATTTAACGCCAAGATGCGTCGGGGGGGAACCGGAAAAATTCAACAAAGAGAAGTTGGCTTGCTCCAGGGGCTTCTGCTATTAAACTGGGATCAACGCAACCAACTTCAGCGAATCAACGAGGCTTGGACTGCCAACAATTGCGATGGACACTCACACGCCAAATGTATTCACTCCGCGGGAATGTTATGGCAAAGTGCCGTCGAAGCATGATCGAAAATGGGACTCCCCTGGCTTAAGGCATTGACCGTTTTCGGTCAGGAGCTGGTATCAAACCCGCGACCTATCGGGGCGGCGTGCCCTAGCTCCCCCGGGCTGGCTCGCCGTGTGGCCCGCATGGTAGGTCATACTCGCGGCAATTACATTCTGGAGATTGGCGCCGGCACCGGAGCCATCACCGCCGCGCTCCTGCGCGACTGCGTGCCCGCTGACCGCCTCATTGCCGTGGAGCGCTCCAGTTCCATGGTCAATCTCCTGAGGCAGCGTTTCGAGAAGGTTCGCATTATCGAAGGCGATGCGTGTGACCTGGTCGATACGCTCCACAGACAGGATATTGACCTGCGATCCATCACGCACGTCGTTTCCAGCCTCCCGCTGCGCTCGCTGCCGGCCGATCAGGTGGCCAAAATCACCAGCCAATTCCTCAAGATCCTCTCTCACGGATCCCACCTGGTCCAATACACGTATAACCTGCGCCACGGCAGCGGCAACGTGTTTGGACAGTTTAGACGCCGCTCTTCCTCGGTAGTGTGGCTCAACCTGCCACCCGCACGGGTTGAACTCTTCTCCGCTGTCGGCGCCGGCCAAAGCCTGGAATCTCAGGACACCTTCGATCGACTCCCTTCTGAGAATCCCTTCCGCATGGCCCCAGGAACCAAACGCGCCAACGCCTCCCCGAGGAGTTAGAGCCGCCGCCGCGAGACTGGACAAGCCGCGGCGAAAGCCTCCATCGAAGCCGCCCCGGTGGACTTCCCACGCCGAATCTCGCGATCCGTGGTTGCCATTCCCGTGGTCAGACTCCCCCTCCGACATGACGATTCGCTGGCTGAAATCGGACGTGACACGCAGATTTTTCCAAAGCTTCACCGCGGAGCATTTTTCAGCAATGTGTCCAGCAGAAAAAAATCTCAAACGCACTTTTCTAAAACCGCTCAAAAATCAGCGTTTTTTGGGGCTTTTTGGGGTTGTGAATAACTGGTGAAAAACTCCTAAAACATTGTCCTAGTCACTCCGGTTTTCATCCACTACAACCGCTCCGCGTCACTTGATCCAACTGTTGTGCAGATCGTTTTCGTCGACGGAACGTGCCGCTCAGAAAAGCAACTTAAACAGCTGATTATCAATGCAGTCCGAGATCCTCATTCAAGAAACAGCCTCGATTTACGGGAGATTCATCGAGTTTGTTTGGATCCCTCGGCTGCCTCTGGCTCGGAGAATTCCCACGTCGGCTGGCGCTGTGTCGGTGCCAGTGAATAAGATTTGAGCAACCGTCTTTAGGATTTTGGAATTGGGGAACATGGAAAACGTCGCCGAACAGCTCTGGAGTGCCGCTCAACAAACGCTCCGTTCTTTACTCAATCAGGACATCTATAATCTGTGGTTTGGCCCCATCAAGGCCATCTCCCTGGAGAAAGGTACCATCCTGCTGGAGGTGCCCAATGATTTCTGCGAGGTATGGTTGAAGGACAACTACGCGGGCTTGCTGCGGGATGCGCTGGGCCAGGCATCAGGCTCCCAGGTCGCCATCCAGTTCCG
The DNA here is from genome assembly GCA_016793885.1 of Verrucomicrobiales bacterium. Taxonomy (NCBI): domain Bacteria; kingdom Pseudomonadati; phylum Verrucomicrobiota; class Verrucomicrobiia; order Verrucomicrobiales; species Verrucomicrobiales bacterium. The sequence goes on along the minus strand of JAEUHE010000197.1, from coordinate 50,202 downwards.
CGCCTCAAACGCGGATCTTAAAGGAACCGTCGCTAACAAAGCCGCCGCCGCCGAGAAGCGGGAACCCGCCGCCGCACCCGCTCCATCGATTAAGGAGGGCGCGTCCCCGGTCGAAAACAGCTTCAATCCGCGGAACACGTTCGAGAACTTCGTCGTGGGAGACAATAACACGTTCGCGCATGCTGCCGCGATGGCCGTCGCTCAAGCGCCCGGCAAGACGTACAATCCTTTGTTCCTCTACGGTGGCGTTGGTTTGGGAAAAACCCATCTGCTCCACGCCATCGGCTTGCACGTGGCCGATCGCAAAAAGGGCGCCAAGGTCACCTACGTCTCCGCGGAGCGCTTCACCAACGAGTTCATCGATGCCATTCAAAACGGCCAGCTGGTTCGTTTCCGCCGTCGCTACCGTAAATGCGAGGTCCTGCTGATCGACGACATTCAGTTCCTCTCCGGCAAGGAGCGCATCCAAGAAGAGTTCTTCCACACCTTCAATGCGCTGCACGAAGAGCATCACCAAATCGTTCTGACCTGCGACCGCCCTGCCAATGAGATTCAGGGCCTTGAACAACGTCTTGTCTCCCGTTTCGAATGGGGTCTGGTCACCGACATGCAGCCGCCCGATGTCGAGACCCGCATGGCGATTCTGCGGAAAAAGGAAAAACTCATGGGCACCGAGTTGCCCCCCGAAATCGTACAGTTCATCGCCGAACGAGTGCGCTCCAACATCCGACGTCTCGAAGGCGCCTTCATCCGGGTCTCCTCCTACTTCTCGCTGACCCGCAAGCCGGTCACGACCGCGGTGGTGGAAGAGCTCCTGCGCGACATTCTCCACGAGGAAAACCGATCCTCGATCACTATCGAGATGATCCAAAAAACGGTGGCGGATCACTACGATATCCGGGTCTCCGACCTGACCGGCAAACGTCGCCCCGGAAACATCGCGTTTCCTCGGCAAGTGGCCATGTATCTGGCCCGCCAGCTCACCGACAGCTCGCTGAATACCATTGGCGAGGCTTTCGGCGGACGCGACCACGGAACCGTGCTCCACGCCGTGCGTCAGGTGCGCGATCGCATGTCGGTGGAACCCAATGTCCGCCAGGCCGTGGGCTATATCGAAAATCAGCTCATGCGGGTGAACACCCGTCACGTAGCCGCCGCCCCGACGCGTCACACGCAGCCCGCGCCAACCTCGGCCACCACGACCTGACACTTGACCTGAGTTATCAAACCAGGCTCGCCCGTTCACGAGCTCAACAGAAGCTGATGCGGCGTTGTGAAAGCCTCGGCTGATCCAGTCCCAGTCATCCGGGCCGAAGGCCTGACCAAGGCCTTTCGGACCTACAAGAAGGCTCCCGGATTCAAGGGAGCCATTCGAGGTTTGTTTCATCGGGAATACGAGCAAACCGTGGCGGTCGACAGCATCAACTTTACCATCGCAGAAGGGGAACTAGTCGGCTTCCTCGGCCCGAATGGGGCCGGAAAAACCACAACCCTCAAGATGCTGGCCGGTCTTCTGCACCCATCCGCCGGCGAAGCCTCCGTGCTGGGATTCCGCCCCTGGGAGCGCGCCGACGGATACCGCCGCCAGTTCTCCCTCCTGCTGGGCCAGAAGAATCAACTGTGGTGGGACCTGCCGGCTCGGGAATCGCTCGATCTCAACGCCCGAATCTACGGTATCGCCCCTGCGCAGGCGCAACGCACCATCGACGAGCTTACCGCCCTGCTGGACGTGCGCGACAAGCTGGACGTCATGGTCCGAGAGCTGTCGCTCGGTGAGCGCATGAAGATGGAACTCATCGCCGCCCTGCTCCACCAACCGAAGGTGCTCTTCTTGGACGAACCCACCATCGGACTCGACGTGGTTTCTCAAAAGACCGTCCGCGAGTTCCTCCGCCATCACAATCAGGAGCGCAAGACCACCATCATTCTCACCAGCCACTACATGGCCGATATCCAGGAGCTGTGCCGCCGGGTGATCATCATCGACCACGGAGTGATTTTCTTCGACGGCCAACTGGCTGAAATCGTGGACCGGTTTGCCGATTTCAAACTCATCACGATCCAGTGCCCCAGCGCCGACCAGGTAGCCAGCGAAACCCTGGCACGCCAGGGGGAGGTGGTGGAGAAAACACTGAGCACGATTCGACTCAAGGTGAAACGTGACCGCGTGATCTCGGCATGCAAAGCCTTGCTGGAGGAAGTTCCTGTCACCGACATCGACATCCAGGAGGTCCCCATCGAGGATGTCATTCGCGAGCTGTTCAAGCGCAAGGATCCGGCGGCCAGCTAGTGTGAGCCACCACGCTAGCCGACCCACTTCCTGGCGTTTCGGAAGAGGCGCATCCACGGGCTGTCAGCCGACAAATCACCGTTCGTCCAACTCATCTGGATGTTTCGAAAGACTCGCTCCGGATGTGGCATCAGGACCGTGAACCGGCCATCGACCGTGGTCACTGAGGTTAAACCGCCAGGGCTGCCGTTCGGATTCAAGGGATACTGCTCTGTCGGATTCCCAAAATGGTCCACAAACCGCAGTGCGCGCTGCACCCGGGTCGGATCTCCGCGTTGCGAGAAATCTGCATACCCCTCCCCGTGCGATACCGCGATCGGGATCCTGCTCCCGGCCATGCCCTGGAAGAAGATCGAAGGGCTGTCCATGACCTCAACCTGGCTGAGCCGGGCTTCAAATTGCTCGCTTCGATTGCGGGTGAACTTGGGCCAATGCTCCGCCCCCGGAATCATCGGGGAGAGCGCCGCCATCATCTGGCACCCGTTGCAAACTCCCAGAGCGAAGGTGTCGGACCGACCGAAGAACGCCTTGAACTGATCTGCCAGCACCGCATTGAACATGATCGACCGCGCCCAACCTTCTCCGGCGCCCAACGTGTCGCCATACGTGAAGCCGCCACAGGCGACAAACCCTCGAAATGCCTCCAGGCGAACTCGGCCTGACTGAAGATCCGTCATGTGCACATCAAACGTGTCAAACCCCGCCTTCGCCATGGCATAACTCATCTCGACCTGGCTATTCACCCCTTGCTCGCGCAGGATGGCGACCTTCGGACGAGTGGACTTCACATAAGGTGCAGCCACGTCCTCAGCGGGATCGAAGGTCAAGTGCACCGTCAAACCAGGATCCTTCGCCACCCCCTTCGACTGATGCTCGGAATCGGCACCCGTCGGATTGTCCCGCAGCCGCGAAATCCGCCAGCTCACTTCATCCCAGGCTTGATGCAACTCGCGCAACTCGGCCGCGAACACCACTTTCCCCTGGACGCACACCTCCGCACGCTCCGACAAACCCGGCGTGCCCACCAGATGAGTGCACTCTCCCAGACCATGCTGGCCCAGGCTACGGATAACATCCTCCAGTGCCGTTGTCTCCACCTGGAGAACAACCCCCAACTCTTCATTGAAGAGGGCGGCCAGCACATCCTGGACATCGAAAGATTGAGCCGCAGTGGAGCTCGAAAGGAGAGAATCCAGGATCAACTGAAACCCACAGTTTCCAGCAAAAGCCATTTCACACACCGCCGCCCATAACCCGCCATCGCTACGATCATGATAGGCTAGGATCCTTCCCTCGTTCCGCAACGCATTCACGGCGTCGACCAAGGACTTGAGTTGGGCCGGGCGGTCCAGGTCAGGCACCTGGTCCCCAAACTGCCCACTGGCTTGAGCCAGGATGGATCCCCCCAGTCGATTCCTGCCGTTCCCTAAATCCACCAGCACGAGGCGGGTGCCAGTTCCCGATTTCAGCTGAGGGGTCAGGACGCCTCGCACGTCCGCCAGCGTCACGAAGGCCGACACGATCAAGCTCACGGGAGCGACCACCTGCTTTCCGACGCCCTCAGCACTCCAACGGGTGCGCATCGACAGACTGTCCTTGCCGACCGGCACACTAATCCCCAATGCAGGACACAGCTCCATGCCTACCGCCTTCACGGTGTCATAAAGCGCCGCGTCCTCGCCGTTCTCCCCGCAGGCAGCCATCCAGTTGCAGCTCAGCTTGACGCGGCCGAGTTCGAGGGGAGCGGCCAGCAAGTTGGTGATCGATTCCCCCACCGCCATCCGGCCCGAGGCAGGAGCATCTAGCACCGCCAGCGGGGTTCTCTCACCCATGCTCATCGCTTCGCCTCGAAAGCCGTCATAGTCCGCCAGGGTGACCGCGCAATCCGCCACCGGCACCTGCCAGGGTCCCACCATCTGATCGCGGCAACTCAGCCCGCCAACCGTCCGATCGCCAATGGTAATGAGGAACCGCTTACTCGCCACCGTGGGATGCCGCAGGACATCCCAGGCAATCCGACTCAAAGGGATTTTGGAAAGATCCAAAACGGGGAGAGTTCGCTTCAATCGCTTCACGTCGCGAGTCATCTTGGGAGGCTTGCCGAGCAAGATCTCCATCGGCATGTCGATCGATCGCTCTCCACCCGCCCCATTCTCCAACACCAGATCCTTCGCGGCGGTCGTCACTCCGACCACTGAGAACGGGCATCGTTCCCGCTCGCACAGTTGCCGAAACACCTGCAGCTGCTCGGGAGAGACGGCGAGCACGTAACGCTCCTGGCTCTCGTTGCACCAAATCTCCTTCGGGGCCAGACCGCTCTCCTCCAAAGGCACCTTGCTTAGATCAAACCGCGCGCCCAGACCGGCTCCATCAACCAGCTCCGGAAACGCGTTCGAGATGCCCCCCGCCCCGACATCATGGATGGCGAGGATCGGATTGAGTTTCCCCAGCGCCGCGCACTGGCCAATCACTTCCTGCGCCCGACGTTGAATCTCGGGATTTCCGCGTTGGACCGAATCAAAATCCAGCTCCGCCGCGTTCGCCCCCGCCGCCATAGAACTGGCCGCCCCGCCTCCCATGCCAATCCGCATGCCGGGACCACCCAGCTGCACGAGCAGGGTCCCGACGGGAAATTCCACCTTCTGGGTCTGGCTCGCCGAGATGGTCCCCACTCCGCCGGCTATCATGATCGGCTTGTGGTAGCCGCGACGCTGGCCATCTACCGTCTGCTCATACACTCGAAAATAACCCGCCAAATTCGGCCGGCCAAATTCGTTGTTAAACGCCGCTCCACCCAATGGCCCGTCGATCATGATCTGGAGGGGGCTGGCAATGTGCTCCGGCTTCCCGTAAGGGCTCGCCTCCCAGGGCTCCTGAGTCCCCGGCAGGTTCAGGTTGGAGACCGTAAAGCCAGTCAGTCCAGCCTTGGGACGCGACCCACGTCCGGTGGCCCCTTCGTCCCGAATCTCACCCCCAGCCCCAGTCGCTGCACCCGGAAACGGGGAAATAGCCGTGGGATGATTGTGCGTCTCCACCTTCATCAGGTTGTGCACCAGCTCGCGCTGCGCCTGGTATTGGAGCGCTCCCTGATGCAGTTGCGGCAGCCAGCGCTCCACCTCCCCGCCTTCCATCACCGACGCATTGTCCTTGTAAGCGATGATGGTATAGCCGGGGGTGACTTCATGCGTATGACGAATCATCTGGAACATCGAGCGATCCTGCAGCACGCCATCGATGACAAACTGGGCGTTGAAGATCTTGTGCCGACAATGCTCGCTATTGGCCTGCGCAAACATCGTCAGTTCGACGTCCGTGGGATTCCGCTTCAGCCCGCGGAAGGACTGCACAAGATAGTCAATTTCGTCCTCGCTCAGCGCGAGGCCAAAACTTCGATTAGCCTCCTCCAATGCCAGTCGGCCTCGCCCGAGGACATCGACGTGCTCCATCGGAACTCCCTGCCGATCCTGGAAAAGCAGCGACACATCCTCGCGACGGTTGAGCACGCTCTCCGTCATCCGGTCATGGAGCAACGCCGCAGCGCGCTGAAGCTCAGCCACGGTCAACGGTGACGCTCCGGGCCTGAGAGTGAGCCGATACTCCGTCACCCGTTCGACTCGCTTGAGAGCCAGTCCGCAATTGTGGGCAATGTCCGTGGCCTTGGAAGCCCAAGGAGAAACCGTGCCCACTCGCGGAGAAATCACCATCAATTGCCCTTCGCTGGCTCCTTGATAGGGATCCCCGTAATTCAGGAGTCGCTTTAGCCTGGCCAACTCCTCGCCCTCGAGCGGTGTTGCGCTAAGCACGCAATGCACAAATCGTGCGTGAATACCGGCTACCCCGGAATGAACGGCTTGGAGCGAAGGCAACAAAGCTTGGGCCCGGAACTCAGACAGAGCGTTCCCGCCCTCAATGACAATTAAATGCATGGATGATCCGGATCGCACCCCGCGACGGTTAACTCGCCCGCTTGCCGCAGGAATGCAATCACTTGGGCATTTTGAGGATCAGACCCGGCTCTGATCAATAGGGATTATTCTGCGCCAGATGAAATTCAGCCAATCTCGCAAGCCCCACCCAGAAAACAACGGAACCAACTCGAGGATAACAGGTTCGAAGGAACAGCTCAGCCTTTCACAAAGGAAGGCCGCGACAACCTCCAAGGAAGAGTTTTGTCCACGGAACACACAGAACACACGGATTAAGAGTCCTGAAGGGATCGGACCCTTCTCACGACGGCTCCTACTATCGGATAGTGACGTGCCATCGCGCCGACGGCGCTCGCCGCTAGCAGGCCGTCGGACTTAGCCTGTCGCGACGCTTCCTACGTCATTCTTGAGCACAAATGAGGTTCAAAGCCGGACTCACGTCCGGGCGGGACAAGTCCGACAGGCTGCTAGGGCGTTTCATAGAATCGAATGTAGGTCCCGATCTGGACCAACCGTCCATCCTCAAACTCAAACTCCTGAAACCACACCGGATACCGTGCTCGATATCCCATCCAGCGATCTCCGGACATAAAGGACGGGCTCATCTGCCACTGTCCTCTGCCATCCACAGAAAGGTAAGTGACCTGACCCTCGCCATCGAAGGAACGCAAATGGGTGGACTCACCCAACTCCCGATAGCGCTGGAACAACTCCCGTTTGGACATCCCAATCCGAAACCCGTAAGCCTCACCCGTCCGCGTGATGCGCCATCCTCCCCAAAGCTGCTGACAGAGGATCAATCCGATGCCGAAACACAGGCCGATGCTCACCACGACGGCTACCGACCGAATCAACAGGCGCAGGAGGTGCAGGCGAGGGGTCGAATTCATGGGAAAGGCAGCGGGGAGAACGGAAGGCCGGGAGTCAACGGAGCTAGCCAGTTCTCTCGCGCCGCGGGATGTTGCGCCGCCGGATCGGACTGAAAGTAGTGATTAGGAATGCGATTCCGACGCAGTGGATCGTATCCGGAGAAGTTCGGCCATGGATGCCCCCCCACCGCCTCCAACAGCGAGGAGACCCACGAATTGCTGTTCCATTGACGCCGCGACCAGGGGCTGAGCCCCCCGCCAAACGGCGGATACTCAATCGGTGCCACCGCTTGATGGCTTCGGTAGTGCTGCATCGCCTTCAACAACCGAAGAATAAACTCGGTGTCGCCCAGCCCAGCCGGAGGAGAGATATCATGCGCTTCCACATCAAAATCACTCCGATAAAGGGGCACCGAACGAGTGCGGTCCAGGAGTTCGACCGCTGCCAACTCATCAGCACGCTCCAACCATTGGACCGTAAGCCTTCCCCCGACACTATGCCCCCCGGCGGTGACCGCCCATTTTCCACCGATCCATCGGAAAGCGATACCCATCTCCCGCAACAAAGCCGCACCCGATCCGGCGCCCACGAAGTCCTCCGGATGGTCCGGAACCAAAATCAAGAATTGATGAGTCCCCCAAGGCATTCCATCCAGGTCTCGGGCAGCGTGCATGACGACCAAGCCCGAGGGATCAAGATGGTTGATGGGATCGCCGTGCGCGTACAGATATCGATGTCGGCTGACGGGCGTGGAGGGCTCCCCCTCGAAAGGATCCTGCGACGTGAAGCGGCCGGAATGCGGATCATAGGCCCGAGCTCTCAAATCGTAGAGACCGGTGGCAACATCGAAGAACTCCCCCCCATACCCAGGTCGCTCTGGTGACGAGTCAGTGATGGTAGCTGTGATACGATTGCCAAACGCGTCGAAAGGGGCCGTATCGCTCCAGCCGGGCGCGGGGCTGCTCAACGTTGAGCGCACCGACGACAAGGCATCCCCGATCAGGTAATCCGTCGTCATTGCCCCAGAGGAGGGCCAGTTTAAATGAGCAATCGGCTTTCGCCCCCACAAAAGCAGGTGCAGGTCTCCGTCCGTGAGTTCAGCCCAGCGCTGCGCCACGCCGGTTGTTGGATTGGCTCCAATCAGTATTCGGGAAGTGTTGGTGATCGATGCTCCGCTGCTGGGATCCACTCTCACCTCTCTCCGGCCTACTCGCTGCCCATCCGCGTCGAGCAGATACGCGACCTCCGATACTGGAGACGCGCCGGTGGAGAAAACGAGACAGACCAAGGAGAGCGGCCGAGCTAAACGTCTCCGCCAGCAACCAACTCCTCTGCTTCCACGTGGGAAATTCTCCATAGGACTCCTATCCTCCTCGCGTCCTCCCGATTCACAATCCCAGGTATTAGGGATAAGCGATAGAAAGCGCGCCTGGGATGCCCTAGTTTTGGGGGATGTTGAAAAAGTTATCCACCTCTCCCCCCTGTTGCCGCACCCCACGTCCCCCTTGCCCCCCACCCGAGTGTTCGCCATATTAAGCGCCTGACGACGATGATCGGGTATACCCAGCAATGAGAATCTTGATCGCCATTACCGGCGCGAGCGGATCACTGTACGCACAACGGCTTTTGGACCAACTGGATCCAGCCGAGCATGAAGTGCATCTGATCCTCAGTTCTTATGCCCAGCAGGTCATTCATACCGAGTTACCGGAGGGACTGAAGTTACGTCCCGGCACGACTCAGCACAGTCTCCGAACCATGAATGCCCCATTCGCCAGCGGCTCCAATGCCTTCGATGCGATGGTGGTGATTCCCTGCAGCATGGGAACCCTCGGACGGATCGCCCATGGAATCAGCTCCGATCTGCTCCTACGTGCCGCCGATGTCATGCTCAAGGAACGCAAGAAGGTCATCCTCGTTCCTCGCGAGACTCCCATCAGTCTGATCCATGTGAAAAACTTCGAACTCCTCTTGCTCGCCGGAGCCATCCTGATCCCAGCCAACCCGTCGTTCTATTCCCTGCCCAAGACCTTGGCGGATGTTGCCGACACGGTCGTGGCGCGCGTCCTGGATCATCTGGGAATCTCCCAAACCCTCGTGCCGCGCTGGCAGGAGGAAGAATAAAGGCCCAAGGTAACGCACCCTATGAGTCTTTGGTCGCACCTCCGTCGTTGGGCTGAATTCGTCAAGATCAGCCACACTGTTTTCGCGCTTCCGTTTGCCCTCGCCTCTATGGCTATCGCCGCCCGCGAAAATCGCGGGTGGCCCGGCTGGAGGTTGTTCGCGCTGATCGTCGCCGCCATGTTCCTGGCCCGAACCTGCGCCATGACGTTCAACCGAATCGTGGATCGGAAGTATGATGCTCTCAACCCACGCACTGCTCGACGTCACCTTCCAGCGGGAGAGATCTCACTGGTCAGCGCCTGGACGCTCTGGATCCTAAGCGCGGCGGGGTTCGTGTGGGTCTCCGCCCTGATTAACTCACTCTGCCTTTACCTCTCCCCCGTGGCTTTGTTTGTGGTCTGCTTCTACTCCCTCACGAAACGGTTTACCAGCTACACCCATGTGTTCTTGGGTATCGCGTTGGCACTCGCGCCCGTGGGGGCCTGGGTCGCGGTCACGGGGTCCTTCTCCTGGCAGCCCATCTACCTGGCGGTAGCCGTCGTGTTCTGGCTCATTGGATTCGACATCATTTACGCCATCCAAGACTACGATTTCGACCGCAAGAACCACCTCAATTCTTTGGTGGTGGCCTGGGGCCCGAAAAACGCCCTCATGGGAGCCTTCCTGGCACACATGATCATGTGGATCCTCCTGGCCGCGTTCGGACTGTTCGTGCGCTTCCGTCTGCCCTACTTCGTAGGCATGGGGGTCATCCTGCTCTGCCTGCTGATGGAGCACTGGCTGGCCCGCCGACGGAGCCTGAACTGGGTGAATACAGCCTTCTTCAAACTCAATGCGGTCATCAGCGCGGTCTTCCTGGCGGTGACCGTGGCCGAGGTGGTCTTTACTGACTTTTTCCGAGTGCGACGATGAACTTACTGATCCAACGCAGCGATCTGGGCCCCATTTATGATCGAGTGGCCGCCGGCGAGCGGATTACCGACGGCGACGCCCTGCAGCTCTTCCGTACCACTGACCTCAATGCGCTGGGCTCCATTGCGGATCTGGTCCGCCAACGGAAAGTAGGCAATCAGGCCAGTTATATCCTCAACCGATACATCAATTACTCCAACTATTGCATTCTCAGTTGCCAGTTCTGTGCGTTCTCCAAAAAGAAGCGGGACGCCGACGGCTTCGAGCTGAGTGTGGAGCAGATCGTCCAAAAAGCCCGCGAAGCGCTGTCGATTGGCATTACCGAACTCCATATCGTGGGAGGGCTCCATCCCTCCCTGCCCTTCGATTACTACCTCTGCATGTTGCGCGAACTCAAAGCGCTGGACGCCAAGCTGCAGCTCAAGTGCTTTACTGCGATCGAAATCCTCCATCTGGCCTGGCTCGCTCGCCTCAGCACTCGCGACACTCTAATCCGCCTCAAAGAAGCTGGCCTGGATTCCCTGACCGGTGGGGGAGCAGAAATCTTTCGTCCCGCGATCCGATCCGCCATCGCCAAAGGCAAGGAGTCCGCCGCCGAGTATCTCGACGTGCATCGCACCTGGCACCAACTCGGAGGACGAAGCACCTGCACCATGCTCTACGGCCACGTCGAGTCGCTCGAGGACCGGGTCGATCACCTGCGGCAACTGCGGGCGCTCCAAGATGAAACTCACGGGTTCACGGGCTTCATCCCCCTGGCCTATCAGCCCGATAACAATGACATCCCGGTCAAACATCCCCCCACGGGGTTCGACTCGCTGCGGACCATTGCCGTGAGCCGCATTTACCTGGATAACTTCGATCACCTGACCGCCTACTGGGTGGGGCTGGGAATGAAGCTCGCCCAGGTGGCGCTGAGCTATGGGGCGGACGATCTGCACGGGACCATCGTCGAAGAGCACATCTTCCATATGGCGGGGGCCAAGGTGCCCCAGCTGCAAACGGAGGCCGACATGATCAAGGCGATCCGCGAGGCCGGCCGCGATCCGGTGCAGCGAAACACGTTCTACGAACCCATCGCAGCACCTCAGCCCCGCTAAGTGATCTTGGCACTGCAAAGGCTTCAGCTTGGGTTCTGGATCTGGGTTGGAATGCTCCTGGGCATCCCAGGGATCAGCCGCAGCGCCCCCTCGATGTCCTACCCGGCGGTGGCCTTTCCTGACTCAAGTCAGTGGGGAAAGCACATCCAACGCACGATGCGGCTGCTCGCCACCAGCACCGCCGGGCAAAGAAACACCGTTCGGATCCTCTTCTACGGTCAATCGATTACCGAGCAAGCCTGGACCCAGGACGTCGAGCAGGACCTGCGACGCCGCTTTCCGCACGCCAACCTGATCGTAGAGAACCGAGCCCTGGGTGGATTCGGTTCACAGATGCTCATCCATACCGCCGAAACGGACCTCTACCCTTTCCAACCCGATCTGCTCATCTTTCACGTGTATGGCGCACACGATAAGTATGAGCAGATCATTCGGCGCACACGCGAGCGAACCACCGCCGAGATCCTGATTCAGACGGATCATGTGACCAAACCGGAACACCTCCAGGAGGAAACCGACCCCGCCAAGCTGCCACCCCTCGGGAAACACTGGGATGCCTTCATGAACCACCACTGGCTGCCCCAGGTGGCGCGGCAGTACGGGGCTGAACTCTGCGACCAGCGATCGCTCTGGAAGGCCTATCTCACTCAGCACCGCCTCGAGCCCCGAGCCTTGCTCCGCGACAACGTGCATCTCAATGCCCACGGCGAATGGCTGATGGCCCAGTGCGTGAAAGCCTACCTTCGCTACGACCCCCGCCTGGGTCCTTCGCCAGCCGAGGATTGGGTTAAAACAGTCGAAGTCGGCCGCAACGTACGCTGGTCGGACGGAACGCTACGCCTCAGCTTTCAAGGCAGTCGAATCGATCTCATTTGCCGCCCTGGACAAGGGGCACCGGCACGGATCCGCATCGACGGCCGCAAACCTTCCGAATGGCCGCAGCTTTACACCTTCACCCGAGCACTCGCTCATCCGGCAGGCAAATGGCGCGTGCGATGGCCGGTAGTGGCACCGATCGAATCACAGCATCCACTGCTGGAGGAGGAGTGGACACTCCAGGCCTCCCAGGCCGATCCCGAGGGAAAGCGGTTCAAGTTCTCATTGAGGGGAACGCGGACCGGACCGGATGGGGAAGGACGTTCGGATCAGCGATTCGTCTCCACCTCCGGGCGTGTGGTCATTGAAACGAACGCTTGGAACGTCGCCTATGCCATGAGTCTGGCGAGCATCAAGTCGGTGCCCGCTGAGTTCCCGGTTACTTGGAAAGTCGAACCTCGCTTTGTGGATGAATTCGTATCGCCCGGAGTGGCGGATCCCGCGGTAGAAACCGCCGTCACCGTCGCCCAAGGCTTGCCCAACACCCGGCACACGTTGGAGATCCGCAGCCCGGTCGAGCCACCCATCCGCGCGATTCGGATCTACACGCCTCCTCGCCAGGCCAGGTAGATGCCAGGTGCCGAGGCGCCGGTGGGCAACTTCGTCTGACCGGAACCTTCTTCCCTACCACCGCGCCCCCTATGGGCCGTAGTTCCCCTGTAGGAGACGGTTGTCCCGCCATAGCTCGGAGCGACGGCGGAAGGTCACGAGGCTTGGTCCCCGGATCACTTTCTCTCAAATGAATGAGTTAGATTTCTCCCAAACCTCCGACTTCCTTCCAAGTCTTTGCGGATCCGTGTCATCCGCGAAATCCGTGGTTTCCATTCTCCCTTATTGGTTTAGCCGCAAGAAACGAAAGACGGCGAAGAACTGCCAAACCCAGGAAATCACTCTTAGCAGCCAGTATCAGAACCAAGAGATTTGACCCCGGTGGGCCAATCCCATGACCAACTCGATGAACGTACGTTCACCGAGTTGGTCATGGGTTGGGTGCAACTTTCAGGGAGCCCAGGGTGGCGTGAGTGGCGAGAATGAAGACGTCATGGGTAAGGGAAACGTGACAAACCACCGTCGGTGGGCTTAGGGAGTTCTATGGACCGCGGTGGCACCGACACCGCTTTTCCTTCGCGCAACAACCATCCAATCCGGTTCCCTCCAACACTGCATATCCGCGTCTATCAGCTCGACCGCTCGCGGAAGGCAGCGGCAAACTGTCGGCGGTACCAGCTGGCAAGCTGCGCCATGCTTTTGAAGAAGCCTCCCGTCTCCCACCTAGCCATACGGGTTGACCCCGCCTTCCTCCCCAAGCGGATCCCTATTTGGCCAGTCGGTTAAGACACAAAGGCGAGCCTAATCCTTGTGCAGAGTGCATGAGACTTTCCATTCGATTTTTCCCGCTCTAGTCCGAACGTGTGCCCACAGATAGGGGTCGCTAAATCACCGCTTACGTCTGATCCACAATGCCAAGAACGTCGGCTCAGAGAACAGGGGGCGAAGAATAGACGTACACCCTCAGGGCAGCTGATCCAGAAAACGCTTCCAGCAATTCCAACCGAAATTCACAACACGTCCGGCGAGGAATCGACCTAATTGGGATACGCAGAGGAGGTGTTGCTAAGTCCAATTCTCCCTCAAACAGTGTCTCACTCGCACCAGGATCAATCGGAACGTAATGCATTTGTGAATTCTTCGCTACAACGGCTACACGCCCACGATTGGTAACCGAAAGTTTCAAACGAGGCTTGACGGTTGAATCGATATTTAACCACTCAACTTCGATTCTACGCGCATTTCTTCCTAGGACGTACGTGAATGCGTGCGAATCTGAATTCGGGGGAAAAGCTGCTACCAAGGCGCGCTTCGGAGAAAAGAGCGTACAGCCTGAAAGAACCAACGCCAGAGCGCTATACAGCAAAGCCCAGAGACACTTATAATCGTCCAAATAATCCTTCATACACTTCGTCAAAGGAATGGATCATACACCGGAGTCCAACCAGGGTAAGCGACCGGTAGGGGTGAGACGATCCAGCCTCCAGACCCACAAACAGCAACCAACCTGATGTTTTCAACTTGTACGGAAAAACAATTTGCGCGGCCTCCCCTTACGTTAACCCAACTTAGCGGACTGGAGGGTGGCAGTCCGCTAAGTTGGGTTAAGCATAACTACAGTACTCAGCTTTTGTGACCGTCGCGGAACCAGAGCCGCCAACAATGCGCACACAAGGCCTAGTAGAGTCAGCAGCGAGGCAGTGAATGAGGTCTTTCGGTTCATAGCCCGGGTAGTTTTTTGTAGCCGCTATCCGAGGAGAGCCAATCCTCCTTGCCAACATCGATAAACACTGTGTTCGGTACGCTAAATTGCCTGCAGGACTGAATGGCCTCCTAGCTAGCCGTGGGCATCTTCGTAGGACCGATTGTCTTCAGCCATTGTTTATACTGCCTCGGATTCAGATTAAGATTCAGAGCAAGGGATGGGACTGTATCGCCATCATCCGGAATGGCGGTGGCTTGTTTCAGTCTAGCCACTATGACCAGTCAGACTGAATTTTCCAACCCCGACTCGGAGTCGGGGTGTATTCTAGCAGGCCGATGCCCATAAGACCCGGGAGCCAAACAAAAGCCCAGCCGTGCACCCTGCAGAACGACATTCTAAGTCCGACGGCCTGCTAGCCCAGGATGCGTTTGCCTTCGCTGAGGAAGATGCCCTGGAAATTCATCTCCAGCGCCTGCGCATTCGTCGCCTTCGCCAAGGCGTCTTTCTCAGAAATCTTCCCCTGCTTCACCAGCTCAAACAAAGCTTGGTTGAAGTTGATCATCCCATCGTCGGTCGCGGTCTCGATGGCGGCGGGCAGTTTGTCCAGCCGGTTTTCCTCAATGAGCTTCCGCACCGTCGGCGTGTTGATGAGAATCTCCTGCGCTGGAGTCATCCCGCCAGCCAGGGTCGGGACCATGCGCTGACAGATCACGGCCTGCAGCGTGCCCGCCAACTGCCGTCGCACCTGCTCCCGTTCCTCCGCCTTGAAGAAATCGAGGATACGCGTCACCGACAGGGAGGCGTTGGTGGTGTGGAGGGTCGAAAGTACTAGATGCCCGGTGTCAGCGGCACTCATGGCCGCCTGAAAGCTGGTCGCATCCCGCATCTCACCCACCATAATCACATCGGGGTCCTGACGCAAAACGTGCTTCAAGGCGTGCTGAAAAGACAACGTATCCAAACCGACTTCCCGCTGCTCGATGACCGACTGATTGTCCTCAAAGACATATTCAATCGGATCCTCCAACGTGACAATGTGTTTCCGGCCATGGGCATTGATGTGCTCGATCATGGCCGCCAGGGTCGTCGACTTGCCAGAGCCCGTGGAACCCGCCACCAGCACGATGCCCCGAGGCGACTCCGCGATCGTCTTGACCGACGGCAACAAACCCAACTCTTCAAACGTGGGCACCTGCGTCTTTACAAACCGCATCGCTAAACACCAGGTCCCACGCTGCTGAAACACATTGGTTCGGAACCGTCCCACTCCAGGCAGAAAGTAGGAAAAGTCGACCTCGCGCTCCGTCTCCAACCGATGTCGCCCATGCTTGGGCACGATGGTATTAACCACGTTCTCCATCCACTCGTTGGTCGGATAGGGACACTCGACTGAAATCAACTGCCGGTTAATTCGGAAGATGACCGGGGTCTCGATCTTGAGATGAATGTCAGAGGCTCCGCCGTCAACGGCGGCTTTCAGGATCCGATTAAAAATTTCCATGCGGTCTAGGTCAGGGTCGGTCTGTGTCCGATCGGTCTACATCGAGTAACTGGACGCCAAAATGTCCAGCCGTGCTCTAGACTGGGCGGAGAGATGCGTGAAGACAAGCGAGACCTGATAGCCGCTGTGCCGATCACCGCTGCAGGCAACCACAACTCCAGTGGCCTGAATGCGGCGGGTATCTGACGGAGCCTCAAGTTCGAGGGTCATTTCCGTCCAGGGAGCGAAAGAACTGGGGCTCCTAAATTCGATTCCGTTCTTATGGACACGGACCGCCCGGGCAGGGAGGGTGAGGCGCTGACCTCCGGATTGGACCAAAAAAGGTCCGAAGGTGAGCGAGGTGTCGAGTTTGCTGGCGCTCATAGATGCAGATTCACCGTAACACAGAGAAACGTGCCGTCAATTGAGGATCTGTTGGATTGGTATTCCTTGCCCCTAACTCCACCCGCCTGCTATTCAAACCTCATGCAGATTCAACGAACTGCAGTGGCCCTGCTGCTCTGGTTCGCCCAGATGCTGGTGCTCGCCCAGCCTCATGGCCCGGCCAGACTCGCGCCCGAAGCCCGCTTGGATGTCTATGGCACCCCCGAAGTGGTCGCCCTGCAGCAACCGGAAGTCCTCCAAGGGTTCGGTACGGTCAGCCGCATCGGCTGGCTCAGAAAAACCGAACAAAACCGGGCTTTTTCAGCTACCTTTCCGCTCACCCTGTTCTCCACGAACGAGATCTCCCTGCAGTTCCTACCTCGCGGGAAAGGAATCGTAACAATTTCATTACTAGGATTTTACGAGAAAGTTCCCCACGAGAAAGAGGCGCTCTTTCAGGAAGAAATTTCCTGGGAAGCCATTGACCTGCAAGGGGCAACCTTCACCCCGGAGACCCAGAGCCTGCTCCGCCTTCCCGTCCGGTCCTGGTTCCGGCAACGCTACGAATTCGGAATCCAGGTCGACCGGGATACCCCGGTGACCATGCGCTTCGCGGCACGGCCGGTAGTGCCCCCGACGGTCGAGATCCCCACTCCACTGGAGAATCAAGAGACGCCGGCTCACCGGAGCGCTCAGCTTCTCGCCAAGGGGATCTCTTTGATCGGCACCTCCGACACGGTTAAGCAGGGGCTTGGCAATGCCATGGCCCGTAGCGGCGAGCTACAACAAATCCAGCGCGAGGGCTTCGACCACGTGCGAATCACCCTGCCCTGGCACGCCCTGGCCGGCAAGGCGCCCGAGTTTCGGGTTTCCGCGGAGGCACTGGCACGACTGGACCTTCTGATCGCCGAGGCCGCCAAGCACAACCTCGCCGTGGTGATCAGCTGGCATGATTTCGACGCCTTCTACGCGGATCCTTCCGCGGAAACCGCTCGCTTCAAGGCAATATGGTCCCAAGTCTCCAGCCACTATGTCGATTTCCCGGCCACCATCGCCTATGAACTGCTGAACCCAGCCGACAACCAAGCCGATACGCCGTCGCTCAACCCCATCTATGCTGAAGTCATTCGAGAAATCCGTCGGGGAAGCCTTGCTCGCACCGTCCTGTGCAGCCCCGGACGCCGAGGCAACCCCGCCGAGCTGGCTCGGCTGCTTCCACCCGAAGGCGAGCGCAACTGGATCGCCTCGCTGAGCAGCCGAGAGCCGGAGTTTTTCAGCCAACAAGCCTTCGGCACCCCCGCTTTAAATCGTCTCACCGGAATCCAGTTTCCCGGTCCGGCTCAACCAGCGCTCTCCGCGGGGTCGGTGGCCGGCCTGGACTTGAACGTTCAAGAATGGCTGGCGCGCTACCAGCGCACACCCACCGATCGAAACCCCTGCGGCCCCCAACCTCTCCTGCACCAGGCCCAGTGGGCCGCTCGGTGGGCGGAACACTACCGACGACCAGTCTATTTTGCCGAACTAGGTTGTGATAGCCGTATCGAGCCAGGCTCCCGTGCCCGCTATTACGCAGCCTGGCGCAGCGCACTGGAGGAAAGTGGATTGGGGTGGGCCGTGTCGGATTGGGGACAGCTTCAACGCTACTGGGATGGCCAAACGCAACAGCCCCTTCCCGGCCTGAGACAGGCACTCTTTCCTGACCGTCAGCCCGCCTCGGCGGCCGCGGGAAACCCAGAGTCGCTCCAACGCGCCCTTCGCCAACTCGAGGATCTGAAGTCGCGGCTCGATACCACGGAACGCCTCTCGGGTAAGGAACTGGACCAACTCAAAGCCCGGACCTCCGATGCCCAACGTCAGGCCCAACAAACACACGACCTCGCCCGCTGGCTGATGGCAGGCCTTCTCGCTCTGACCTTGGTCTTTTTGATTTCCCTGCTCCTCCGCCGCAAGCCCGCCGCAGAGCGGCTCCTCGCCTTGGCCGCACTGGAGGAGTCCAATGACCATCGAAAGCGGGGTCAGAAGATCCTGCCCCCTCAGCTCACCGAAGTGTTGCGTGAGAAAGTTGTCCAGCGGCTGCTGACCGACCGACACCAAGATCGCCTGCTTCACCTGTGCGCCGCCGAGGAACTCGCCACCCTCGAACAACGGCTCTCAGACCTGCAGGCTCCCATCGAGGTTCGGCTGAACGCCTACGAGCGAAAAATACAGGAACTGGAGGCAGAGCTACGGCAGAAGGGCCTGGAAAACCGGGAGCTGCTCGAGACCAAAATCCAGCTCACCAAACAACGTCTCGTCCACGTACGAACCGGCGCAGACTTTCCCTGAACTCTTTCCTCTCCGCGCTCTCCGCGCCTCCGCGAGAGATGCCGGCAGTCCTTCCGCGTCCGGGGAGGGATCTTTTCTCGCGGAGGCGCGGAGAGCGCGGAGGAGCGCAGAGAGGAAGAGCAACTGGTGTCCATCCGAGTCATCCGAGAAATCCGTGGTTAATACTTCCGTCTTAGGTTTCTGTGGAATTCTCCAGGAACAGAGTATGGAAGTCCTTGATGTCCAGTCTCCCAGCACGCAGTGCCATCTAGCGGGGACCCGTGCAAAGCTCGACGGCGTTGCCCCGCTCCATCTCCAAGGAAACCATCAGCAGATCGGCTCTTTTCCGCAGGAAAAATATCTAGCAGCCTGTCGCGACGTTTCCTACGACATTCTTTAGCACAAAGGAGGTTCGAAGCCGGACTCACGTCCGGTCGGGACAAGTCCGACAGGTTGCTAGGGCATCTTTCGAGCCAGAACCCGGACCTGGACGTGATCCAGAATGCCTGGCAGCCGAATCACGTTCTTGGTGGCCACCGAGGTGTTCCGGACGGAAATTCGAGAATTCTCTCCCATGATATACGTGGGGATCGTCAGGCTGGAGTCCAGGCCGGCGGTCGCCAGCTGATTCTTCAGCCCTCCTGCAACCATGTTGGTGAGTTCACCGACAACATCCTTGATTTCTCCAGCTCCCACCTCATCCGTCCCCAGCATGTTTGCGGTCACCTGCCTCGCGGTCTGCTCTGACATCAACAGGTAGACTGCCCCACTCAAAGGTCCGGCAAAGTTGACAAAGCCTCCCACGCCGTTCAGCTGAATGTCAGTCGCATCCTCAGCTTTTGAGACGGGCTCCCCGGACAAGTTCGCCATGGTTCCAAAAACCGAAAGCACCGACTGCTCAACCATGTCCGCAATCTTGCCCGAAAGTTCGCTCATATTGAAAACGCCATGCTTGCTGCTGGTCAGGTTGAACGGCTTCACCCTAGTCAGAATATCAGTCGGCTCTTTTCGCAGAAGCTTGAACCCGTTCTCGCAGTCGACACCCTACTTCACCCCAGTCAGATCAGGACGTCGACGATTCCATTCGGTGGACTCCTGATACACTTGCGCCACCGTCAGGGCATCCGCTTCCCGAAATAGCCCCGACAGGAAACAGACGCTGGGCGGCGGCCCCTGGCCCATCTCTCCATTCGGAACCACCACACACGGGTGACCGGTCATGTTGCTGTACAGCAGCTGATTCCCTCTCCAGCTCGGGGCCACGACCACATCGACCTCGGAGAACAGTCGCTGGAAGTCTTCCATCAATCGGGCACGAATCCGGCCCGCCTGAAGGTAGTCGACGGCGGTGATGAACCGAGCGCTGCGAAAGGTGTTTGGCCAGCTCCCGGCGTCCTGCTGCACGAGCCGGTCGTCCTGATTCTGCCGGGTCAGCTCGTCAAAAGCCATGGCGGCTTCCGCCGCGAGCAGACTATACAAAACTCCCTTCGGACATTTCGGCAGGGTGACCGGTTTCAGCGTCAGGCCCAAAGCCCGCAACGTTTCCAGCGTGTTCTGGTCATTGGTGCGATTGGCGTAGGGTTTCTCCAAGTCTTCGGCCAGATACCCGATCCGAAGTCGGCGTGGATCTCGCCGCCTCGCCGCCGAGAACGGCGCGTCGATGACCGACATATCACGACCGTCCGATCCCCGAATCACCTCCAAAACCAAGGCGCAATCCCAGGCCGAACGCGCCAGGGGTCCCAGCTTATCCAGCGAAAAGCACAGCATCATCGCCCCGCTGCGGCTCACGCGCCCAAAGGTCGGGCGAAGACCCGTCACCCCGCAGACCGTCGACGGCGAAACAATGGAGCCCAGAGTCTCCGAGCCGATCGCGAACGGAACCAGACCGGCCGCCACCGCGCTCGCCGAACCCGCGGAGGAACCCGACGAGCCGGTCGCAGGTTTCCAGGGATTGCGGGTTAAGCCACCATACCAAACATCTCCCATCGCCAACTCGCCCAGGCTCAGCTTGGCCACCAGAACGGCGCCAGCGGCGTCGAGCTTCTCCACCACCGTGGCATCGGCCGCGGCGACCGAATTCGTTCGGAGCGAAATCCCCCAGGTCGACGGAAACCCAGCCACGTCCAATAGGTCCTTCACCCCATACGGAACCCCGTGCAGGGGTCCGCGCCAGCGACCCGACCGAATCTCGCGATCAGCCCGGCGCGCAGATTCGAGGGCGCGCTGCTCGGTCAAAGTCACCACGCAATGCAACGAGGGTCCATACCGCTTCAGCCGATCCAAGAAATAGGTCGTCAGCGTTTCCGAAGAGACGGCTCTAGATCGGAGCAATCCCGCCAACTCCTCCACGGACAGAAACGCCCAATCCGCCCGATCCTGCGGCAGACGAGTCCGTCGAGAAGGTTGCCAGGACGAAACCGACTCCGCTGCCGGCATGACGAAGCCCGGAGGCCGTGGATCAAATCGAAGCGCGGGCATCTGGGGCAGAGCCAGGGAGCTGCCCCGCATCTCCACAACAGCGCTGAGATGATCCTGCAGCCGAGCCATCATCAGGTGTACCTCCGCTTCCGAAAACTCAAGCCCGGCTAAACGGGAAGCGCCGACGACATCCTCCTCCGCAAGCGCAGGCTGGGCTCCCTGGATCTCACGACCGCCTGTGAGTGAGAGCAGGAGCGCGATCCCCAGAAGCATCCGTTGATAGAATCCAGCGTAAGAAGATCCCAATGATTTCATCAGTCCGACGAACCTCGCAGATCCAGCCCAGGGATCAACCCAGAAACGGAAATGGAAGTGGATTGCCCACAAAACACGGACTAGACAAATCGGAAGATGCGGGAGTTTCTCACCTGGGCGGCAGTGGCTCGAACCCGCAGGGTTCACAGACATTAGCCGGGGTGTGGAGCGCAGCGACACCCCCGGTTGGTCGGCCCCTATTCAACAGCACCCTGAAAGGCGTGCCACCCGTCGGCTAATCTCTGTGAACCCTGCGGGTTCTCGGCCGCAGATTCAGGAACTCACCCGAAGGAATGATGAGCTCCTCCAGCTTGTCTAGTCCGCGTTCTTAGCAACAAAGATGAGAGAGGTCTACCGCACTCCAATGCGTCAAGCGCCTCGCGAAGCGTCCTGGGATCGGGGTGAGAAAGTCCGAGCATGAACCCAGTAATAAAAGATCGGAACCGCCATGCGGCTGATCAGCAGCGACGCTATTTCACCGGCCATGAGCGCAATGGCCAGGCCCTGGAAGATAGGATCGGCCAGAATGACGGCGGCACCCACCACCACGGCCATCGCGGTCAGCAACATGGGGCGAAAACGCACCGCTCCCGCATCAACGACCGCATCAGCAAGCGAAAGACCATGGCTCAGCCGCAGCTCGATGAAGTCGACCAGAATGATCGAATTGCGGACCACAATCCCCGCCCCAGCCATGAACCCGATCATCGAAGTGGCGGTGAAAAACGCACCCATGGCCGCGTGGGCGGGGAGGATACCCACGAGTGAGAACGGAATGGCGACCATCACGATCAGCGGCGTGATAAAGGACTTAAACCATCCCACCATGAGCACATAGATCAACACCAGCACCGCGGCGAACGCCAGGCCAAGATCATGAAACACCTCGAGCGTGATGTGCCACTCTCCATCCCACTTCAAGGTCGGAAGACCATCCGTGAACGGCTGGGCGGCGTTCAAGAGCACCAGGTCCTTGACCTGGCCTCCCATCTCCCGCATGTCCCACTGGCGCAAGGCCTCATTCATCTGAAAGATCGCATAGACGGGGCTCTCCACCGCGCCCGCCACATCCCCGATCACATAGGTCACCGGCATCAGGTTCTTGTGATAGATGCTCTTCTCCGCCACCCCATGTTCCAGCCTGACCAACTCACGCAAGGGAACCAGCGGGCCCTCCGAGGAGCCTGAGCTTCGCTGCGCGCGCAACCGCAGTCCCAACAGATCCTCAGGGGTCTGCCGCGCGCTCCGGGGCAGCTCCAACACCAGGCTGACGTCCCGCTTCTCCACCGGATCATGCAGGAGGTCCACCACTTCGGTTCCTGCGGCAATCTTCAGGGCCTGGGCAACCTGCTCCGCGCTGATCCCGTGCATGGCCGCCTTCTCCCGATCCACCACAAATCGGACGCGGGCCTGGTCGGCCTCGCGATACCAATCCACATCCACCACCCCCTCCGTCCGAGCGAACAAATCGCGCACCTTCGCCGCCAGCGCTTCCCGCACCTTCTCGCTGGGACCGTAGATCTCCGCCACCAAAGTCTGGAGCACCGGCGGACCAGGCGGAACCTCCGCGACCGCCACCCGCGCCCCATAGCGGCGGACCACGTCCGCGATCCGCAACCGGACCCGCTTGGCCACTTCGTGACTCTGCGCGCTGCGCCGATGCTTGGAGACTAGGTTCACCTGAACATCCGCGACGTTCGGCCCCCTCCGCATGAAGTAGTGCCGAACCAATCCGTTAAAATTGAAGGGCGAAGCAGTCCCGGCATACACCTGACAATCGAGCACCTCCGGCTCCTGCCGAACCACGGCGGCAATTTCCCGGGCAGCTTGGGCAGTGCGTTCCAACACACTTCCCTCCGGCATATTCAAGATAATCTGAAACTCCGACTTGTTGTCAAAAGGCAACATCTTCACCTTGACCCACCCGAGCGGAACCATCGCCATCGCGCCCAGCAATAGCAGAGAAATCACGCCCAGAAACCCGTACCGCCAACCCCGCTTCATCAACAGCGGCACCATCACCCGACGATAAAAGCGCGTGAAGCCGTCCTCCGGATGCGCCTCAGCGCTCGTGGGGGGCCGAGCTTCCTCACCCGTATCGACTGCCGTTTGGCCGTGACCTCTGAGCTTCAACAACCGCACCGCCGCCCAAGGCGTCACCACGAACGCGATCAGCAGGGACCAGAACATCGCCGCGCTCGCCCCCACCGGAATCGGACGCATGTAGGGACCCATCAGTCCACCCACGAATGCCATGGGCAATACGGCCGCGATCACGGCAAAGGTCGCAAGGATCGTTGGATTTCCAACCTCCCCCACCGCTTCAGCCGCCACTACAAAACGGTCCCGGGAATGGTTCTCCGGCAAACGAAAATGCCGAACCAAATTCTCCACCACCACAATCGCATCGTCGACCAGGATCCCAATGCTAAAGATCAGGGCAAACAAGGTAATGCGATTCAGCGTGAACCCCTGGAGATAAAACACCAGCAGGGTGAGGGCGAGGGTGGATGGAATCGCCACCGCCACCACGATCGATTCCCGCCATCCCAACGTGAACAGGATGAGCAGCGAAACACTCACCACCGCAATGGCCATGTGGAACAGCAGTTCATTGGATTTCTCCGCCGCCGTCTCCCCGTAGTGGCGGGTGATCGACACCTCAACATCAGCCGGGATAATCACACCCTTCAACTGATCGACCTTGCGCAGGACCGCATCGGCCACCTCAATGGCGTTCACGCCCGGCCTTTTCGCCACGCTCAACGTGACCGCCGGACGATCCTCCTCCCGACCCCGACCAAAGAAGACATAGCTCGCCGGCTCCTCGGCGCCGTCCTGGATGGAGGCCACATCCCGCAAATAGACTGGCCGCCCCCCGGAAACCCCCACCACCACGCTGGCTACTTCCGCAGCCGAGCGAAGAAAGCCCCCGGTCTCAATCAGGATGGTTCTGTCTCCAGAGATCAGTTCGCCCGACCGCGATTGACGGTTGGCCTGACGGAGGATCGGTGCCAGATCGGTAAGGGAAAGCTGGCGAGCCGCCAGCCGAAGCGGATCCAAGATCACACGCAATTGCCGCCGTACGCCGCCAATTAACATCGTCTCCGCCACCAAGGGCACCTGCTTGACGGCGTCGTCCACCTGGGCCGCCAACCGTCCCAGGGTCAGATGATCATAACGGGAGGAATGAAAGGTCAGGGCCAGGATCGGCACGTCATCGATGCTCTTAGGCTTGATCAAGGGAAAGGAGACACCCGGAGGGATCCGATCGAAGTTCGAGCGAAGCTTCTCACTCAGGCGCGCCAGGCTCAGTTCCGGATCCTGACCAACCTTGAACCGCACAATGACGAGTGACTCCTCGGTCCGAGAAGTTGAGTAAACATACTCGACGCCGGGAATCTCCCACAGCAGCTTTTCCATCGGACGAGTGGCACGCTCCTCCACTTCCTGAGCCGAGGCTCCAGGCATGGCCACCATCACGTCGATCATCGGAACCTTGATCTGTGGCTCCTCTTCGCGGGGGAGCAGCACCACGGCGGCCAACCCCAAGAGCACGGACGCCAGTACCACCAGGGGAGTAAGCTTGGAATCCAAGAACATCGCCGCCACTCGGCCAGCGATGCCAGGTACCGGGGTCGATTGGGAGGAGGACTGACTCATGGTTGAACAGTGATGGGTTGGCCGTCACGAAGTCCGGAAGCACCTTCCACGACCACGCTCTCTCCCGCCGAAACCCCGGCGAGCAACTCTGTCTCCGCGCCGCTCACACGACCGCTTTTCACCAGGCGCAGCCGGGCGTGTCCCTCCGCAGCCACGAACACAAGCTCCAGCTGACCGCGCGGAATCACCGCAACGCTGGGCACTCGAAGCGATTTCGCCTTGCCCCCTGGCAGATCCACACGCGCAAAGGCCCCAGATCTGAGCCCGGGGGTCGGTGGAAGATCCAGCTTCACGAGAAGGGTTCGGCTGGCTGGATCCGCGGCTGGCGAGATCTCGCTCACCACCCCTTGCAGCGGCCCGTCCCAAGAGGGAGCTCGCACGGGCAGAGCCTGGCCCGCTTGAAGGTGGCGGATCAGGGACTCCCCAACCTGCACCTCCAAACGCATTGCCTGAGGATCCTCCAACTCAAACAATAGTTTCCCTGGCATCGCCAGATCGCCCGTCTCGACGGATTTTGAGGTGACCACCGCGTCAAAGGGAGCGGCGATCTCGCCATTTCCGGCCAGCGATTCTAATTCTTTGACCGCCGCCGCTGCCGCTCGAGCCCGCGCTTGGATGGACTCAAACTCCGCGGGCGTAGCCGCCTGGCGCTCTAACAGGGAGGCCATGCGCCTGAAGTCATTACGAGCTTGCTCATCGACAGCCCTAGCCTGCTCCAGGCGAGCCCGAGTCTCGGACACCTCGAGCCTCACCAAAACCTCACCGGCACGGACGGTCTGTCCCACGACCACCAAAACCTCGAGAACACGGCCCGAGACCTTCGCTTCGATCCTCGCTTGGCGCTTGGACCTAACCGTGCCCATGGTTTCCTCGATGAGCTCAGTCTCCCGAGCCTCCAACCGATGGACGGTCACCAAGGCCGAAGGAAGGGTTTCGGTCGAACCCGGATTCGGTTCGTGATGTCGACATCCGGTCCCGAGCGCGAGCAGCGCCAAGGCGGACAGAGCGAGCAGAAGGTTTGGTTTCATGAAAGGCAGCAGGTTAAGGAACTGGGGCAACTTGGGATAACCCGAGCGCCCGACGCAAGGCCGCGATAGCAATGCGCTGGTCGGCTCGAGCTTCGACCTGTCGCACACGGGCCGTGGTGAGGGCCGTCTGCGCATCCGTCAGTTGCAGGCCGAGCGCGAGTCCTTGTTCAAATCGGGCACGGCTCAGGGCCACACTCTCCTCCGCCTGAGCAATGGCGGCCCCGCTCACAGCCAATCGCTCCGTCGCGCCTTCTAGCTGCACACGCGCCTCGGCTAATTCGAAATCGATGGAGAGCCGCAGCTTCTGCTCCTGTTCCTGGACGGCATCGGCGTTGGCTCGGGCTTCAGCTACTCTCGATTGGGTCAGCTTGCCATCCCAGACATCCCACTGAACCATGAGTCCCGCGGTGTAGCTCCGGCCATTTCCATCGGTTTTCCAGCCGGAGTCGGAGTCCAGGCTGCCGAATGCCGAGACGCGTGGCTGATAGCCCGCTCTAGCCCGCAGAACCTCCTGGTCGGCGCTCCGCCTCAGGGCCTGAATCACACGCCACTCCGGACGCCGCGACGCATCGCCGTCGGCCGGAGGCGGCAGTTCCATCACCGTCCCCTCCAGGCTCAACGCCCCCGGGTCCATTCCCAACAGGTTGCACAACGCATGCTCGGCGATCGCGTGCGCGTTCCGAGAGCGCACCAGTTCCTCGCGGGCTTGGGCAACACGCACTTGCAGATCCAAAACCTCACTGCGAAGAATGGCTCCGCTCTGCAGCCGCTGGCGGGCGACTTGAAGGTGTCCCTCAAACGACTTCAATCCCGCCTCCGCCACCTCGACCACCGATCGCGTCTTATGGACTGTGTAAAAGGTGCGAGCGACTTCAAAGGCCAGGGTGTGGCGAACTTGCTCGGCTTGAGCCTCGGCCATCTCGGATCGAGCCTTTGCTCCCTCCCGACCCGCCCGGGTTCGGCCGCCCGTGTAAAGTGGATAGGTCAGCACCCCACGCAGGTTCAGGTTGTCCACGTCGGGCACATGATTGAAATCCAGTGAATTCCCAAAAGCGCGCTGATTGAGCAGGCTGCCAAACACCTGCATTGGGTTGTCGGTCCGCGTATAGCTGGATTGGAGCTGAAGCTGAGGCCACAGCCCGGCATTCGCCTGCGCAACGCCAGCACGCGCCGCCCGCATCCGATGCACCGCGATCCGCGCGTCCGGACTGTTCGTCTGAGCGTGGGCGATGAGACGAGCCAACGTCCAAACCTCAGCCTCAGCGGCTGAGGCTGCTCCGATCCTCGGAGAGACGAGCACCAAACTAAGGCACATTATGGCAAATATCTTCATATCCGTTCGAATCAACGGGCGGCCGAACCCCATCGGTTACAGCCCCATCCTCCCTGAGCCACCAACCCCGTTTTAGTTACAAAGAGGCCCGCCGCTTTTCAGGCTCGCCACCGAAAGCTTTACCCGCGTATGAATGCCCGGTACATGTTGAGCGGTAAGCCAGTCCCCTCCGCAGAGAATGCGTCTGATCCATCAGACGAAGACCTCGTCAGCCGAGCGAAATCAGGAGAACTGGCTGCTTTTGAAGCCCTGGCTACCCGCTACGAACGTCGTCTCTACACCCTCGCCCGTCGGATCACCGGCAGTCACGAGGATGCCCAGGATGTCACCCAGGAAGCTTTGCTGAGTGCCATGGACCATCTGGCAGGGTTCCGAGAGGAGGCTCGATTCGGCACCTGGATCCAACGGATCGCCACGCACGCCGCCCTTAAGATCCTGCGCAAACGCAAAGGTCTGCCCACCGTTTCTTTGGAAGCCAACACCGAGCCGGGAGAAGGTTACAGCAACGTGCCTCACCCGGAATTCATCGCCGATTGGAACCAGTCTCCGGAAAAGCTGGTCGACAGCCGGGAAACCCTCCAGCAAGTGGAATCCGCCCTCGAGCAACTCGATGAAAAGCACCGGCTCATTTTCCTGCTCCGGGATGTGGAAGGCTTCTCCATCAAAGAAACCGCGGCCGAATTGGGACTGAGCGAAGCCAACGTTAAAGTGCGCTTACTGCGCGCCAGACTGCAACTGCGCGAACAAATGACCCGCGCCTTCGGCGATCCCGCCACTCAGCTCAAACCCCACGCCCACGAGCACGACTAGCACGCCGACGGCCCTCCCCATGAACCAAGCCTCGTTACCTCGGCTCCTACAAGGCTAGAAAGGAAGGCCGAAAGGACTTGCACCGCCGAGACGGGAAGGGCGCAGAGAGGGAGAGCAACTGATGAACCACGGATTTCGCTGATTCCACGGATTAAGAATCCTGACGGGATCGGAAGTGAAACCCCCTTCTTCTCTTCCATCCGAGTCATCCGAGAAATCCGTGGTTAAAACTTCCGTCGTAGGTTTCTCTGGAACTCTCTCCTCTCCGCGCTCTCCGCGCCTCCGCGAGTGATTCCGGCAGTCCTTCGGAGTCAGGGGAGGGATCGTTTCTCGCGGAGGCGCGGAGAACGTGGAGGAGCACTAAATCAGTGAGAACCGAGGCACTGTGCATTCTAGGACTCGGACGAAGTCACCCTCTGAGCCCACTTTTCCCGAAGCGCCTGATGCAAACGTTCGCGAAACGGGATAGGGAGATCATAGGGGACCCCATCCTTGTACAAAACGATGGTTTTCCGGATGTTGTCCACCACCACCTGGCAAGGACTGCACCCCGCCATGTGCTTCTCAAACTCTTCACAGATGCCCGGATCGACGGTTCCGTCGACATATTCGTTCAGCATCGCAAGTAGTTCTTCGCACTTCATAGGCAAACCTTAATCAAAGTGTTCCCGGGGCTTATTGAGCCAGAAAAACCGAGAAAGTTACAAATCAAACTGGACTCCTTTCACGAAAAGGCGGGACGGACGGCCTGCGCCCTTCCTGCCCCCGCGCCCCACGCCGCAGGTTCGGATGGGTGAGATCTTCGATCAGACGGGGCACCTCAGTCGCGGCAAAGTCGACGAACGCCCTCACCCGCCCCGGAAGATGACGGCCCGGTGCATACGCGACCTGCACATCGACCGCCGGCACCCGCCACTCCGGAAGCAGGTGGATCAACCCGCCCCCGGCCAGCGCATCTCCCACCAGCCAGTCAGGCTGAATGGTCATTCCCGCACCGGCGATGGCAGCCTCACGCAAAGCCGTCACGCTATCCAAAAGGAGGACCGGACTCAGCTTAACCATCCGGTGCTCCTCCCCCCTCACCAGTTGAATGCGATCACGAAGGTAAAAGTGCGGTTGAAGCGCACCAATCCAGGGTAACAACTTAAGTTCAGCGGGTTTTCGGGGAATTCCACGTTCGCGCAGCAGGGAGGGTGCCGCCACCAAGAGCCGGGAGAGTTCAGCGATTTTTCGAACGGCAACCGAGCCGTCTGTCACCCGACCGACGAGGACGCCACAGTCAAATCCCTCTTCCACAAACTTGCTGGGACGGTTGATCAGGTGAAGCTCGGCCGTCACCAGCGGATAGCGTTGACGAAATGACGCCAGCAACCGCGGGACGATCCACTGACCAAAATCGACCACCGCCACGACGCGCAAATGCCCGCGGGGCGTGTCCTGCTCCTCGCGCAACCTCTGACTGGCGGCCTCCGCCATTCCCAGCAAGTCGCGCGCGTCCTCCACCAATCGCCGTCCCGCCGCGGTCAAACTCATGGTGTGGGTGTCCCGACGGATCAACGAAACGCCAGCCGACCGCTCGAGCTGACTGAGTTGACGGCTAAGCGTCGGTTGAGAGACGTTTAACACCCGCGCGGCGGCCGAGATGCTCCCGCTCTCGGTTATCCTGACGAACGCTCTCAGAAGCCGGAGATCTTCCAATCCAGTCATGCGTGAAGTGAATAACGGATATACGCAACTGCGTCTAGGCAAACGCGGCAGGTCGCTTAAGATGATTTCAGGCGACCGCTCGGCGCCACTCGTTCCTCGACTATGAAGATACATCACATCGCGGGTGTGGGACTCGCCATTGCCCTGGCCGGCTGCAGCAAGCCTGCGCCGCGCCCCACCGCGCCATCCGTGCCCAGTGTGTCGGTAGCCCGTCCCGTTGCCGAAACGGTGAACGAGTGGGATGAATTCACGGGCCGCCTGGCCTCACCGGAAACGGTCGAGATCCGGGCGCGAGTTCCCGGCTACATCGATCGGGTTCATTTCAAAGAGGGGGGCGACGTCAAGGTAGGTGACTTGCTCTTCACTATCGACCCCCGTCCCTACCGCGCCGTGGTCGATCGAGTCACCGCTGAACTGGGTGCTGCTCGCGCCCGCGCCGAACTCGCCCGAAGCGAGGCGAAACGCGCCGAGGGCCTGGCGGCCAGCAAGGCCATCTCGACCGACACCTTCGAGACCCGTGTCAAGACCGCCACCGAGGCCGCAGAAGCCGTTCGTTCCGCCGAGGCGGCGCTGAAGGTCGCTCAACTCGATCTCGAGTTCACCGAAGTCAGGGCACCCATCGCCGGCCGCATCAGCGATGCCCGCGTGACCGCCGGCAACCTGGTCACGGGCGGGAGCGCTTCCTCCTCCACCCTCCTGACCACGATTGTCTCCCTCGACCGGATGTACTGCTACCTCGATGTGGACGAAGCTTCCGCTCTGCGCTACCGACAACTCTATCGGGAAGGCAAGCGCGCCAGCGCGCTGTTCGGACCGATCCCAGCCGAGATGGGGCTGGGCAACGAACAGGGTTTCCCCCACCAGGGCACGATCGACTTCGTGGACAATCAGCTCAATCCAGCCACGGGCACCATCCGCGTCCGCGCGGTCTTTCCCAATGGCGACAAGCTCATGGCTCCGGGATTCTTCGCGCGGGTTCGCATGCCCGGAAATGGTGAATACCCGGCCCTGCTCATTCGGGACATCGCCATCGGAAGCGATCAGGGACGAGCCTTCGTGCTGGCCTTGGATGACAACGACACCGCGACCTACCGAACCATCAAACCCGGTCCCATGGTCAAGGGGCTTCGAGTGGTGCGCGAGGGGCTGACGGAGAAAGACCGAATCATCGTGAACGGTTTGATGAGCACGCGGGCGGGGACCAAAGTGAACCCCCAGCTGGTGCCGATGGCCACCAACACGGTTGCCACAGCCGAGACCGCGCCCAAGACCGGGACAACGCCATGAGCATCCCGCGCTTTTTCGTCGACCGCCCCATCTTCGCCGCCGTGCTCAGCATCCTGATCACGCTCCTGGGAATCCTGGCGTTTTTCGCGCTCCCGGTCGCGCAGTATCCCGACGTCGCCCCTCCCACGGTCATTGTCTCCGCCACCTATCCAGGAGCCGATGCCCAAACGCTCGCCGAGACGGTCTCAACACCGCTGGAGCAGGAGATCAACGGTGTGGAACGAATGCTCTACATGTCATCCTCCAGCACCAGTGATGGCAAAGTGCAGATCACGATCACGTTCGAACTGGGGACCGACCTCAATGAAGCCCAGGTACTGGTGCAAAACCGTGTCAACAGCGCGTCGCCCCGACTGCCTGAGGACGTGCGACGACTGGGCATCATTGCCCGCAAGCAGTCCCCCGACCTCACGTTGGCGGCTCAATTCTACAGCCCCGATGGCTCACGGAACGTCGCCTACCTCGCCAACTACGTCACGCTCCAAGTGCGAGATCGCATCGCACGCATCAAAGGGGTCGCCGAAGCGAATTCCCTGGGCGGTCAGGATTTCACCATGCGAATTTGGCTGGATCCCGACAAGCTCGCCGCCCGCCACCTCACCGCCGGAGATGTCACCCGGGCGCTGAGGGAACAAAACCTGCAGATCGCCGCCGGCTCCCTCGGCCAACCCCCGGTGCCTTCAGGAACCGATTTTCAATACACCCTGGTGGCTCAGGGTCGGCTGATGACAGCCGAACAATTCAGCGCCGTGGTGGTAAAGACGGGCGCAGAGGGAGAAGTCACGCGGGTGGGAGATGTCGCCCGAGTCGAATTGGGCGCGCGGGACTACTCCACCAAAACCTACATGGACGGGTACAACGCCGTGTCCCTTCGGGTATTCCAGCTGCCCGGCAGTAATGCTTTGGAAACTGCGGACGAGGTGTACGCCACGCTGCTCGAGCTCAAGAAAGATTTCCCGCCCGGCGTGAATTACCGGATCAACTACGATCCCACTCAGTTTATTCGGGCCTCGGTTCAGGCGGTGCTGTGGACCTTGCTGGAAGCCATCGTCTTGGTGGTCATTGTGGTGGTGGTCTTTCTGCAGAGCTGGCGGGCCTCCATCATCCCCCTCCTGGCTGTCCCCGTCTCGCTGATCGGCACGCTGGCGGTAATGAAGCTGTTCGATTTCTCGCTCAATAATCTGTCTCTCTTCGGCATCGTGCTGGCCATCGGCATTGTCGTGGATGACGCGATCGTCGTGGTCGAAAACGTGGAGAGGTTTATCTCCAAAGGGCTCAAGCCGCGCGCCGCGACCCTTCAGGCGATGGCCGAGGTAACCGGCCCGGTGATCGCGGTGGCCTTGGTGCTCTGCGCCGTGTTCGTGCCCACCGCTTTTATCACGGGCATCACTGGCAAGTTCTATAAGCAGTTCGCCCTGACCATCGCGGTCTCCACGGTCATCTCCGCGTTCAACTCCCTCACTCTCAGCCCTGCCCTGTGCGCGCTGCTCCTGCCTGAGCACGGGGCGCCCAAGGACCGCCTCACCCGGATCCTGGATGCCGTGTTCGGCTGGTTCTTCCGCGCGTTTAACCGGGGTTTTCAAAGCGCCGGAGATCTCTACGCCGGCCTCGTGAAACGGTTGCTCCGCATCACCACGCTGGTTCTGGTCGGATACGCGGGTCTCGTCGGACTAGGTCTATTCACGTTCGCCAAAGTGCCCACCGGGTTCATTCCCGTGCAGGACATGGGTTACTTCATCGTCGTGATTCAACTGCCCGATGCCTCATCCTTCGAACGAACCGATGCCGTGGTCCGCGAGGTGGATGCGATGGCGCGAACCATCCCCGGTGTCAGCCATACGTTCGCGATCTCCGGCTACTCCTCCGTGCTGCAGGCCAACCAGCCCAACGTAGGCGCCGCGTTCTTGGTGCTGGATTCATTTCAGAACCGAAAAGACCCGGCTCTGCGGGGCGATCGCATGCTGGCCACTATTCGTCAGAAATTCTCCTCCATCCAGGAGGGGCGGGTGCTGGTGCTTCCACCGCCATCCCTGCGCGGATTAGGAAATGCGGGCGGGTTCAAAGTGCAAGTCCAGGACCTCAACAACGCCGGCCTCATCCCCCTCGAAGGCGCCACCCGCCTGCTCTTGGAAGCGGCTCAGCGGGATCCTGATTTCGTGTCGCTGATTTCCGGCTTTCGTGCGAATGTGCCCCAATATCGCATCCAAATCGATCGCGCCAAGGCCAAGAGCATGGGAGTCAGCATGGCCGATGTCGGTGAGACCCTCCAGACGTTCATGGGCTCCGTCTATGTCAATGACTTCAACTTGTTCGGGCGAACCTGGCAGGTCTATGCGCAGGCCGAACCCCGGTTTCGCGTCACGCCGGATAGCATTCATCAGCTGAAAACCCGAAACTCCCGAGGCCAGATGGTTCCGCTTGGGGCCCTCGCCAAAGTGGAGAAAATCGGCGGTGTGGATCGCTTGCAACGTTACAACCTCTTCTATTCGGCCGACATCAGCGGCAGCACGGCACCGGGCGTCAGTTCCGGTCAGATGATCTCAAAAATGGAGAAACTGGCCCGGGATGTCCTGCCATCAGGATTCACCATCGAATGGACCGATCTCACCTACCAGCAGATCATTGCCGGGAATACGATTCTCTTTATCTTCCCGCTCTGCGTCGTGTTCGTGTTTCTCGTGCTCGCGGCGCAATACGAAAGCTGGGGCTTGCCGCTGGCGGTCATTTTGATCGTGCCGATGTGCTTGTTGAGCGCCATGGGCGGAGTCTGGCTCAATGGACGCGACAACGACATCTTCACCCAGATCGGCTTGGTGGTTCTGGTCGGGTTGTCCGCCAAAAACGCCATCCTGATTGTTGAGTTCGCCCGCCAGCGCGAGCAGGCGGGACTCGATCGCTTCAGCGCAGCCGTCGAGGCCTGCCGACTCCGGCTGCGCCCGATTCTGATGACGAGTTTTGCCTTCATCCTGGGGGTAGTGCCGCTGCTGCGAGCCACCGGCGCCGGGGCCGAGATGCGCCAGGCCCTGGGAACCGCAGTATTCTATGGAATGCTGGGCGTGACCTTCTTCGGACTGCTGCTCACGCCCGTGTTCTACCTGGTGGTGCGCGCAGCCAGTGGCAATAAGTCTCAGGCGATGACGCCGCCCCCCTCCCAATCCTGATATGACCCGCTTTCACACCCAGTTCTCCCGGTTGATCGATATACTCTGCTGCACCTCAACCCTGCTGCTTGCCACGGGATGCGCCGTCGGACCCCGCTACCGTCAACCGACGAACCTCCATCCAGCCCAGTTCGAGCAAGCCGGCGCGCTCGGCGACACCTCCGCGCCGGCCGAAACCGAATGGTGGCGCGGCTTCGGCGATCCCCTCATGGAGTCGCTGATCCACTCCGCCGCCACCAACAACCACGACCTTCGGATCGCGCAATCGCGGCTTCAGGAGGCACGGGCTCTCTGGACCCAGGCACGCTTTGACTTCGCTCCCACGATACGAAGCCAAAACTATTACGAGAACACCCAAACCAGCCGAGCCACCCAGTCGGACCGCGATCGCTCCGGCCGACACAACGAACTGTATCGAGTCGGTTTCGACTCCACCTGGGAATTGGACTTGTGGGGAAAATCCCGCCGCAACGTGGAGGCGGCCCGAGCCACCATCGAAGCTGTCGAAGCCTCTCGGGACGATGTGCTGATCAGTGTACGGGCCGAGGTCGCGCTCAATTATTTGGATCTGCGTGGCCTGCAAAATCAGCTGGTCGTGGCCGAGCGCAATGCCACGAACCAGACCGAAATCCTGGTCCTGGCGCAAGCGCTCCGCGACGGCGGACAGGGCACCCAACTGGACGTCGCTCGGGCGCGATCGCTCCTGAATGCCACGTTGGCCACCATCGCTCCGCTGCACTCCGACCTCGAGCAAGCCAAACATCGGCTGGCCGTTCTGTGCGGGCTTCCTCCGGCTGGCCTGAAGGAGCAACTTCGCCCCACTGCCCCCTTGCCTACCCTCCCGACCCAGGTGCCCCTGGGATCTCCGGCCGATCTGCTCCGCCGAAGACCGGATCTACGGTCGGCAGAACGGTCGCTGGCGGCGGCCACCGCCCGCATCGGGGTCGAAACCGCAGACCTTTTCCCGAGTGTCACCTTCGTCGGCAGCATCGGACTCCAGGCTAACCGGTTCTCCGGATTCGGCGATGCGGGAACCGATGCCTGGGGCTTTGGACCTCACCTATCCTGGGCCGCGCTGGACCTTGGTCGGGTACGCCAACGCATCAAAGCGGCCAATTCTCGCGCTGAAGGGGCTCTCGTCACCTATGAAAAGACGGTTCTCCTGGCCCTCGAGGAAACGGAAAACGCTTTAGTTGGCTTTTCGGGACAGCGCCAGCGCCTGGGCTTTCTGAGGGAAGCCGAACGCGCGGCCGCCGAGGCTGTGGCCCTCGCCCGCCAACGCTATCGGGATGGGGTTTCGGATTTCCTCGGGGTGCTTGATGCCGAGCGTACGCTGTTGAGCCTCCAGGAACAGCTGGTCGCGAGCGAGACACTCACCGCCACGAGCCTCGTTCGCGTTTACAAATCACTGGGAGGCTCCCCGCTCGCCACCACGTCCGCCACCGCCACTCCCAGCAAGGCCGGGAACCGCTAAGCGAAGGCACGGCCAGCCCATCTGCGCCCCCGCACGGTAGAAGAACGAATCACTTACCTGAGGGAGTTGGTTTGCCGTAAACTTGGGTGAGGTAGTCCACGAGGTTCGTGACCTGGCCGGCGGGGATCGGCGCGCCGTATTTCTCTCTCATTTTCTTCACCGAGGCCTCCCAGCCCGCACGCGTCAGACGAGGCTGTGTGCTGACATAGTCCGCCGAGTGACACAGAAGACAGTGGGTGGTGGCCAGTTCCACTCCCGGCCCAGCCTTCAGCTTGGCCGTCTCAGGCGGCAGGAGCCAGGCGTCCGCCGCCACTCCCGCCACTCCCGAAAGCACCAGCGCCACTCCCGCCATCGCCAACTGCCGAAAGTTCGTGTTCATCCTCATTCCCTGTTAAAGTACTTCCAACCGGACCCGCTCCACCACGTTGCGTAGGTATCCCGCCGGATTCCAGAGCGGATCCATCGGCTGAGACTGTCCCAAGCGATTCGTCGCTTTCACCAGCAATTCCACGGTGCCTTTCCTCTTGGACACGTATGGCAGGCTCCATTCGCGGAAGGAATATTTACCGAGATCCTTGCCGAGATCAGCCTGACGCCAAGTGGTTCCGCCATCATCCGACACCAGCACTTGTGCGATGCCATACCCGCCGTCAAACGCAATTCCACGCACCGTCACGGGCTCACCGGAGGAAACCCGACTCCCTTCCGCCGGGCTCGTGATGAATGAGCGCACATTAAACCGCTGGATCGGAACCGTTTTGGTGGGAGCCGTTCCCGGCTCAAGACAGCCGCAGGCATTATCGGGGATTCGGTACGCCGTGCTCATCCAATATCCGGCATACACCTCGTCCACCACCGTGATCTCATGAAGGTGCTTGATCCAGTAGGTTCCATAGTGCCCGGGAACCACCAACCGCAGAGGATACCCGTTCAGCCAGGGAAGCTCCTCGCCATTCATTTCGTAGGCGAGCATCACGTCGCCATCGAGCGCGTGGTCCACATCCAAGGCCTTCACAAAGTCGGGCGTCTGGGGCAGCAAGGGCTTGTCGAGCCCGTTAAAGGTGACTTGGCGCGCACCGGCAGCTAACCCAGCTTTGTTGAGCACGTCCTTCAGCCGAACGCCCCGCCAGCGGGCGTTACCCATGGCCCCATTTCCGGACTGCCCCCCCGGGACCCGCGGCTGTGAGAACCCACGGCTGTTGCCCGAGCACTGATTCACCGCCACTACTTCTACTGCGTCAAACTGAGACTTCAGGTCGGCGACCGACAGCTTCAAGGGCTGCTGGACTTTGCCCTGAACCGTCACCTGGAAGGCATCCGGTCGCAACGACGCCTCAGGAGGGGGCGAGAGCGCCAAATGATAGCGCACAAAGAAAGCGTCGTTGGGAGTGAGGACTCCCTCGCCATACACGCTAAATGGAGTTTCCAACTGCGGCGGGCGACTGGTCAACCGCAACATCGGACGCTTCTGCGGATATCGAACCAGCGGCCGCTCCCCGTTGTCGAAAGGTAACTCCGTCGCCTCCTCCGCCCGAAGCGAGGGCACCGATCCCGCCGTCAGCGCGGCTATCCCCGCAACGGCGCCTGCCCGCAGGAAACTGCGACGATCCCCAACCCGTTCATCGGATGAAAAAAATGCCATGGCTGTTGGAGCAGCCTGAAAGAAAATCCTGGATCAGTCCAGTGGGAAGAGGTCGCACCCTGGCATCGGGGCGTGATCTGAGTGATGGGTTGGAGTTTTCGAATGCGAATCGCTCGGGAACAGGGTTCAGGTGTCGGTTTCTACCGCCGGAAATCCCTCACCGATATGCCTCACTTCGCCCTCGGCAAATACACGCTGAAACAGGTTCCAACCCCCAGTTCGCTCGTCACCTTTATCCGTCCGCCGTGGGATTCCACAATGGCCTGGCAGATCGCCAATCCCAGGCCGAAATGGCCGTCCGCCCGAGATCGGGATCGATCGGCCCTAAAAAACCTTTCAAACACATGCGGCAGATCCTCGGCGCTGATCCCCAAACCGGAATCGCTGATGTGCAGGACCACCTCCGCTCCCTCCATGCTGGTTCTGAGCCGTATCTCGCCGCCCGGCTTATTGTACTGAATCGCATTCGAAAGCAGATTCAGGATGACCTGTTCCATCTGGACGCCATTCACCAGCGCACATGCCGGTTGCAGCTCGGTTTGAATGGATACGCTCCGGCTCGAGGCCAGGTCGCGCACGCGATCCACACAAGCCTCCACCGGAGTCTGCAAGTCCACCGGCTCGCGCTCCAATTGATCCTGCCCCGCATCCGAACGCGCCAAATTCAACAAGGACTCCGTCAACCGCCGCAGCTGCTGCGCGATCTCAAGACAGTTCTCCACGGTTTCCTTATACTCGGCCGTGGTGCGCTCGCGGGCGAGAGTGGTCTGCGCCTCCGAGATCAA
The DNA here is from genome assembly GCA_016793885.1 of Verrucomicrobiales bacterium. Taxonomy (NCBI): domain Bacteria; kingdom Pseudomonadati; phylum Verrucomicrobiota; class Verrucomicrobiia; order Verrucomicrobiales; species Verrucomicrobiales bacterium. Next base: position 12,056 of record JAEUHE010000197.1, on the reverse strand, counting down.
TACCGCGAGGGGTGTCCGCAACTCATGCGAGGCATCCGAGGTGAATTGCCTCTGACGCGAAAACGACGCCTCCAGCCGGGCAAAGGTGGAGTTGAGCACGGATACCAGTCTCCCCAACTCGTTCCCTTCTCCCGCCCCGGAGATGCGTTCCGACAAATTACCCGCCGAGATACGACTCGCCGCGGCGCTGATTTCCTCGATGGGACGGATCGCCCGCGTCGTCAGCCACCAGCCTCCCCCCAGTCCCATCCCCAGCACCGTTCCACCCGCCAGCACCAGCCACCAGCCAAATGCGCGGATCGAATCCAGGTCCTCCGCCACCGAACGCCCGACCAGCACACACTCCCCAATCTCGGTAAAATGATAGGCTTCGCGTATTTCTCCCCGGGAACGGATGTGCGTGCGGGTGTCGTTGACGGGCGTCGGAAGTTCGAGCTCAGGCGGCGCGTTGGTGGAAGCCTTCATCAAATTTTGATTGCGGGCCCAGATCGCAAAATAGGCCCGATCTCTTCGGTCGACCTCAAATTGGCCCAGAATCTCCGGAGACAACCGGATCTCACGCAACCACGGCTTGAACTCGCGGGACATGCCGGGCAGACGCCCCTCCCCCGGCTCCGCCCCCGGTCCCGGATGCGGCGGACGTTTGCCCTCGGGACCCGAGTCCTCCGGCCCAGGCCGACCCCGAGGACCACGCGAAAATGGGCCGCCTCCCCCGGGGCCGCGCCCCCCCTCAAACGGCGGACGAATCCTCACCGCCGCGCTGACCTGCGCCACTTGACGCTCCAATTCCTCGTCAATCCGGCTCAGTTGATGATTGCGATACAGCTGATAGGCTGTCACTCCAAAGCCGCTCAACAGGAGGATAAGCAAAAAGCCCAGCCACAACTGCAACCGCCAGCGAATGGAGTGAGTCAGCCGCATCACGGTGAAAGCTCGATGCAATACCCCTGCCCTCGACGCGTCGCAATCAAATCGTGACCCAGCTTTTTGCGAATGCTGAACACATGGACATCGACCAAATTCGACAAGGTATTATCGGTCTCATCGAACAAATGTTCATAGAGCGCTGTCCGGGTCACCACCTCGCCCCGATGCAGCGCCAGGTACTCCAGAATCGAATACTCGCGCGCCGTGAGGGAAATCGTCTCTCCCGCACGGGTCACGACTCGTGAGCGGGTGTCCACCCGGACGTCCCCCAATTCAATGACCGGCGAGGCCTGGCCCGTAGTGCGTCGTATCAAGGCGCGCAACCGCGCCAGCAACTCCGGCAAGTCATACGGCTTCACCAAGTAGTCATCCGCTCCAGTGTCCAAACCACGAACCCGATCCGGACTCGAGTCCCGAGCCGTCAACATCAACACCGGGGTCGACTTCTTCGTGCGCAGTCGTTGAAGAATTTCCCACCCGTCTAGTTCCGGCAGCATCACGTCCAACAGAATCGCATCGTAGTCGTAGGACTCGGCCTTGAACAAGCCGTCCCCACCCTTGTCCGCCGTGTCGACGGCATATCCTTCCTCACGCAACGCCTTGCTCAGGTTGTGCAGGAGCCGAGGTTCATCTTCGACCACTAAGACTCTCATAGACATTCCATGGTTTCCTGGTTCGGCGACGCCCTGGTCCTCTGGCCCGAAACACGGCGGCTCAACGACCTCGCCATCGCTCTGAACACTATGCCACCCAGCTGATTAAGGCATCATTAAGATCCCAATGGCGATTTTCCACGCTTAATCGAGCCTTAATCGTCGAAGGGCTATCGTGCTCGCCAATCAGGACGGGGATTCGTAGGATCGAAGCCCGTCCACATCACCTAACGCCGATGAAAAATCGATTCCTCTCCACCACTTGGTTTCTACCGCTCGCCCTCTGCTGGCTCAGCCTCAGTGCGATGCGTCCGCATGCCCAACCGGCCCGCGATGCCGATCGACCACCGCAGGGACCCGGACGGGACGAACCTCCCGGGCCAGGCGGCTTTGGAGGCCCAGGGGGACCCGGTGGACCGCCCGGCGGACCCCAAGAAGAACAAAAGCTCGTCGGACGCTTTGATCAGGACGGTGACAAGCGGTTGAATTCCGTGGAACGGAAAGCCGCGATGGAGTTCCTGAAACAGGAGGAGGCGGCCGGTCGCGGTCGTCGAGGTCCTCGGGGGCCTCGCGGCGGCCCTCAGCGGGAGCAGACGCCCGTAACGAAAGGACGCGCCCTGAAGCCTAGCGATGTCAAAACCTATCCCGCCGCCGATATCTATGATCCCGCCGCATTTCGAACTTTCTTTCTCGAGTTCGAAGACGCCGATTGGGAAAAGCAGATGACCGCGTTCAAGAACACCGATGTCGAGCTGATCGCCAAAGTGACCGTGGACGGCAAGGTCTACCCGGACGTGGGGGTTCACTTCCGCGGAATGTCCTCCTTCATGATGGTAGGCGAAGGACGGAAGAAATCTCTGAATCTTTCCTTCGACTACGTGAAAGAAGATCAACGCATCGGCAACTATCGCACTCTGGAATTCTTGAACTCTCACAGCGATCCCAGCTTCCTGCGCACCGCCTTGGCGAGCGAGATCTCCCGCGCATACATTCCCGCACCCAAGGTCAACTTTGTCGAAGTGGTGATCAACGGCGAATCCTGGGGCGTTTACGTGAATGCGCAACCGTTCAACAAAGATTTCATTCGCGATGCCTACAAGACCACGAAGGGAGCCCGGTGGAAAGTTCCCGGCAGCCCGGCAGGTCGGGGTGGACTGGCTTATCTCGGCGACAACATCGAGGACTACCGCAAGATCTACACGCTAAAAACGAAGGAGGATTCCAAGGTATGGAAGGATTTAATCCGTCTATGTCAGGTTCTCAACGAGACGCCCGCCGACCAGTTGGAAAAGGCACTCGAACCCCTGCTGGATATCGAGGGAGCGCTCAAATTCCTCGCCCTGGATAATGCACTCGTCAACAACGACGGCTATTGGATTCGGACCAGTGACTACAGCATCTATCAGGACCTTACCGGACGCTTTCACCTCATCCCTCATGACCTGAATGAAACGTTCATGCGTCCAGAATCGCCTCGGGGGCCGCGCGGGCGCGGGCAACGCCCCCCCAACGCTCCGGACGTCGGTGCCGCGCCTACGCCTCAGGCCCCCGCCGCACCGACCGCCCCCGCTCCCCGGGGAGTGGAACTCGACCCATTGGTGGCGGCCAGCGACGCATCCAAGCCCCTCGCCTCCAAACTGCTGGCCGTTCCAGCTCTGCGCCAGCGGTATCTCGGCTATGTGCGTGATATCGCCACCGAGTGGCTCGACTGGAAAAAGCTCGGGCCGATCGCCGAACGTTACCATGCTCAGATCGCTGAGGCGGTCCATGCCGACACCCACAAACTCAACTCCACCGAAGCCTTTGAGAAGAGCCTCACCGACGACACCGCCGGTGAAGCCGGAGGGCCCCCAGGTGGACCAGGTGGACCAGGTGGACCAGGTGGACCAGGTGGACCAGGTGGACGGTCTACCATAGGGCTCAAAAAGTTCGCCGACGAACGTCGTGCGTACCTCTTAAAGCCTTAGTGCCCGGATTTACGAACAAGCTCAGCGTGCTTATCCGAATCTGGGCACTTAAGGAGTGCCCGTGTTCGCACCCGGGACCCGGAACGCGACTTGGTAAAAGCCTCGTTCGGCCTTGGAATCCACATAGATGGTCAACGTACCTTCGCTGGTCGCCGTGTGTTTGTGACGATCCACTACGGCGGCCGGCGCGAGGGAGAAAGGCAAGGCCTTCCAGTCGAGATCGCTCAGGGTAGGATTGCCGTAGATCTCGTAGGTATAGCCGGCATAAGCAGGCACCGTCAGTTGATAGCGAACCGAGCCCGCCGTGAGGCCGCCTACGGCGGTGCCAGCCACCACCAAACTTCCGCCGTTCGGATAAGTGGGTTCCGAAGGGGTAAATCCACTCACGTAGTCCCAAGTGGCCTGAACTTCGCCAGTGGTAGTCCCAGGAACCGCCTCGTAGGCGAGCAGCACCGAAGCGCGCTGTGCCGCATTGGAAACCGTGGAGAAGACATTGTCATTCGAATTCTGCGTATCCCAGCGGGTCCCATTTAAATCATAAGCTACCTCATCCCAAAATGTCTGGGTGGTGGTGCGGGTCGTCCGACCCGGCAGGGTCACGCCCCAATGCAAATGGCGAGTTCGACCCCGATACAATCCGGCTTTGATGGTTCGAAAGCGAAAGGCGCCACTAGATCCGGTGAGAAATTGACCAAACCCGGCAAAATTGGAATCACAGGCCGAGTTCCGTCCCGCACTCGCAGAGTACAGATAGTCCCCTTCCCGATCCGCGTGCCAAAGCTCCACTAAGGCGTTCTTCACCGGGTTGCCATTCGAGTCCAGCACGCGGCCCGTCACATAGGTAACGACTCCACCTGCCAAGGTGAGGCTGTCATTCAACTGCACCAAATCATTGTCCTTATCCAACGGGATATCATCCGCCAACGGATAGTAAGGGCCCTGAGTCACCGTGGGGGAGAGCGTTAGCGCTTCTGCCAGGTAACCAGACAGCGCAAAGCCAGCTGAGGCCGTCGCCATCGATTTGAAAAAGCGCCGCCGATCCAGGGGAATATGGAAAGAATGAGGTTTCATAAACTAAGTTAGGTTCTTGGTTCAATCGTTTGCTTCGTTCAACCGGTATCCAGGTTGTTGAGATCCATGCTAAACCGAACGCAATTAAGCCATGATTAAGCGGAGCAGAAAAGGGGTGGATGTCAGGTGTCGGGTCCTAATCGTAATCGTTATCGTAATCGATCCCAAGTTCCCCTTCCCGCTCCGGGACCTCGGTGTGAGAAAAGCGGAGTCCTCCGAAGGGGCGAGGGGGTGATCGCGTTTACGATAAGCACGCCCGACACAAGTCCCCGGGCCCCCTCCTGTTCAACTCCTCTCCCATTCCGCCAGCCGTTCCCGCAGCTTCAGTCGGGTAATCCCCAACCAGCGAGCGGCTTTGGTTTGGTTGCCATCGGCTCGCTGCATCGCCTGCGTGAACAGCTCAATTTCCAACTCCCGCACCATGCGCCAATACACATCCACCAGCTCCCCGTTGACCGCGCGATCCAACAACTGCTGGACGTAGGCGGCATGCGGAAGCGCAGCGGGTGCGCCCGTCTGGGATGAAGTAGTCAAGGCCTGCCTGACATGGGCGGCTGATACCGCCAGAGGACGCGCCAGGAGCAGGGATCGACGAACCACATTCTCCAGCTCCCGCACATTGCCCGGCCAAGGATGACGCGACAACGCTTCCAGTGCCTCAGATTGAATGGATGGACTGGCGATATCCAACTCCGGAGCATATTTTTGAATGAAGTGCTTCACCAACTCCGGGATATCTTCAGCCCGCTCACTGAGCGTCGGCACCCGAATCGTGACCACGCTGAGCCGATAAAATAAATCTTCGCGAAAGTCCTTCTGCTGGATCGCCGCGTCGAGATCGCGATGAGTGGCCGCAATGACTCTGACATCCGCCGTCAGCAGCCGATCTCCCCCCACACGATGAAACGCCTTCTCCTGCAGCACGCGCAGAAGTTTTACTTGGGTGTCCAATGGCAGATCACCAATCTCATCCAAGAACAAGGTCCCGCCCTGAGCCTGCTCAAAGCGGCCAATGCGTTGCACCGCCGCGCTCGTGAAGGCGCCCCGCTCGTGTCCGAACAGCTCGCTCTCCAGCAGCGATTGCGGGATCGCGGCGCAGTTGATCGCCACGAACGGCCGATCCGACCGATCACTGTGCTGATAAACAGCTCGGGCCACCAGCTCCTTGCCGGTCCCGGTCGCCCCGCGGATCAGAACCGTGGCGGATGTCGCCGCCGCCCGACCAATCTCCTTGTAGAGCACCTGCATCGGCCGACTGCGCCCGACCAAGCCCCGCACCTCCGATCCCTGCGCCCCCAGCGGCACCGGCTCGGACATCTTCAGAGAACTCGCAACCCCCTCCGCCACCACGGACAGCAACTCCTCAACCTCGAAGGGCTTGGTCAGATACTCGAACGCACCGAACTTCATCGCCTCGATCGCGGTTTCCGTCGTGCCGTGAGCCGTCATGAGAATCAGCGGCAGCTTTGGATGTGAGGCATGAAAACGACGCACCAACTCGAGCCCGCTCAGCCCGGGAAGCTTGAGATCCGTCACCACCAATTGGTAACCCTGCTCTGCCACCCGCCGCAGCGCGTCCTCTCCCCGTGTTACCCAGTCCACCTCGTAGCCCTCAGCCTTGATGACTTTCTGAAGGGCCGTCCCGGCACCTGGATCATCCTCGATCAGCAGAATTCTGGATCTCATAAATCGGAAACCTCCCCCGGAATCACCACACTAAACGTTGTTCCTTTTCCCAATTGGGTCTCAAACTGAATGTGACCGTGATGCTTCTCGACGATGCGGGAAGCGATCGGCAAACCTAGTCCAGTCCCCGCAGCCTTGGTGGAGAAGAAGGGATCAAACAGACGCCGCCGAACCTCGTCCGGAATCCCGGGTCCCGAGTCGGTGATGCGGAGGCAAACGACACCGCCGCGCCCTTCCACCCGCGTAGAATTCTCCACCAGTGCTGAAAGAGTGATAGTGCCATCGCCGGCGATGCTCTCAGCCGAGTTCTGAACCAGATTCATCACCACTTGTATTAATTGCTGCAGGTCGCCCTGAATCTGCAGGCCCGGCGCCGGCTCCTGTGTCAATCGAATCCCCCGCTCGCTCAACGAGGCCTGCATCAGCCGAAGAATCTCCGCGAACAAATCATCCACCCGAAGCACCCGCAGGTCCGGGTCCGCCGGACGCGCGAAGAGTAGGAAATCCTTCACAATCTTCTCCAGCCGATTGAGTTCTCCTTTCAGAATCGAGAGATCCTCGTGATCCGAAAATCCCGCCGGGAGACTCCTTTCCAAGGTGAATAGCCGAAACTTCATCGCGGTCAGAGGATTCCGGATTTCATGCGCCACCCCTGCCGCCAAAGTGCCCAACGCCGCCAGCTTCTCTTGCCGGTCGATGATCGCACGGCTCTGATCGAGCTCCAGGCGCAAGGGCGCGATCCAGGCGCGATAGACGAGGAAAAAGATCACGACCAAGCATGCCGAGAGCAACCCAAGCGAGACCCGCCAGAGTTCCTGAGTCCGGTGCAAGGTCTGCTGCATGTCGCTCGAAAGTGCTGCCCAAGAGACCTGCTGGCCCGACACCAAGTCCTCGGCCAGCGCGAGCAGACGAGCCGACTTCACATCGATCTTCTGCTTGAGCTGCGCGGTCGTATCCCGCCGGATGCCCCGGGTGCCTTTCCCTTGCAGCGCCACGGTATCCGCGAGATAACTTCGAAACTCCTCATCAAAATGCGAAAGGACCTGCTGCTCTGCCGGGGTCAACAACAGCCGCCGAGCGAGCCGAATCTGCTCCGTCAGATCCTCCGACAGAGCATGAAACCCAAAGCGCTCCTCGTCACTGTCCGTCAGCTGAATCCGCAATAAACCCTCGTTCATGGAGCGAACCGTTTCGCGGAACCGCAGGCCCACACTGAAACTGGCCGGGCTGCCAGCCGCGATCCGATCCCGCAGCCGCATCAAACTGTTCCGAGTGCTGGCAAAACCCCACACCAGAATCCCACAGAGCACCAGCGCGGGGATCAGAACGAGAATCCATTGTTTGAGCGATGGCTTGGTCACGGGTACGTTCGTTTTTGTGCTTTCATTGGAACAAATCGTTCCTGCCCTGGCCAGCGCTCGGAGCTAAAAACCGCTCTCGACGCGACCACGGGGCCTGCCCCAGCAAGTTTCCGGCCTGGCATGGACGGTGCTAAGGGAGCTTATCATGACATCGCGAGCACCCATTCCAATCCCTCCCAGCCTCCGCTGGCGTGAATTCCGCATCAAGTCTCTTCCGCCGCTCTTCTTCATCGGACTCTGCGTCGCCTGCGGATTCCTGTGGCGAAGCGCGGTAGTTCAGGGTGGATTTCTCGGAGTGGCCGAGGGATCCCGCTCCGTCATCTCCGCTCTCCAACCCGGTGTGCTGGGTTCCCTGCGAGCCCAAGCCTATGACCGCGTCCGGGCCGGCCAGCCACTCGCTGACTTCGATCCCTTTGAACCGCGGATCGAGGTCGATCTGCTCAACTCGGAAATGCAAATCGCCCGACTTCAATGGGAACCCACCGCCCATGAAGAATATGCGTTCAGCGCTGACCGCCTGCTACTGGAGATTCATCGGCTGCGTACGGAACAAGCCGTCGCCCGCGTCAACCTCGCCCGGGCCGAAAATGAGGTCAAACGCAACCAGCCGCTCTTCCAAGAGAAGCTGGTCTCCGAGGAGATCTACGACCTGAGCAACAAGGGGCGCGATCTCTACCGGGCGGAAATTGAAACCAAACAACAGGCGATCCAAGCGCTCGAGGCACGCTTTGAGGAAATCACACGCCAGTCGACCGGAAGCCAGGGTCAAACCGGCAAGCAGGAACGACTCGCCGGTCTGCTCTCCAGCCTCAATACCGCCAGCAACCTAATCGCGCGTAAAACGTTGGCCGCTCCGATCGACGGAATGGTGTCCGCCATCTACCGCCAGCCCGGAGAGAGCGTTCTCGCCGGCGAACCCTTGCTGCTCATCAACTCGGAATGGTCCACTCGGGTAGTCGGATACCTGCGCCAACCGTATCCGTTCACGCCCGAGATCGGACAAAAGGTTCGGGTCACCACCCAGGAGCGCAAAACCCGCCAAGTGGTGGGCGTGCTGACTCAGATAGGGGCTCAGATCGAATCCATCACCAACACGCTGGCTCTGCTGCCGCAGGGCAAGCTGATCGACGCCGGACTGCCCCTCGTCGTGGATCTTCCAACAGAAGCACGCATCCGCCCCGGTGAAATCGTCACGCTCTCACTCCTGCCCCCGGAGCCATCCGCCACCGCCAGTCAGCCGGCCTCGCTATCCTCGCGTTCGTGGGCAGCCTCGACACTCACCCCCAGCCCAGTCCGCGCCGGACAACCCTAAGCTCACGCTGAACCCACCCCATCCCCAGGAAACGATTTTATGAAACCCTACGCTCTTCTCCTGCTCGTCCTGCTGGGAGGCATCGCCTTCTCGCTGACCAGACCCTCTCCGTCCTTTCCCGCCCAGTCTTTCCATGGCATGGCCGACGCGTCCGCCGTTGAAGTTCTGAATCAGGATTGGTTCGTGGTGGCCAACGATGAGGACAATCTGCTTCGCATCTACCACCGTGGGCAAACGGAAGCCCCCGTCCGCAGCCTGGACCTCAGCCCCTTCCTTCGTGCGGGCAACAAAGGGAAGAAGGGTAAGAGTGAGGAGGTGGATCTGGAGGGCTCTGCTCGGGTGGGGGACACGATCTTCTGGATTTCATCCCATGGACGCAACGCCGCAGGTGAATTCGCCTCCAGCCGACATCGCCTGCTCGCCACCAAGGTCGGCGCCATTGCGGGGGTACCTTGGGTGCACCCGGTGGGTGATCACTTCACCGATCTGGTTGCGGAGCTGCTGGCTGAACCGCGATTCGCGCACCTCGGACTGGCCGAAGCGGCCCAACGCGCTCCTAAAAGTCCGGGAGGATTGAACATCGAGGGCCTGGCTGCCACTCCTCAGGGGGGACTGCTCATCGGATTCCGCAGCCCCACCCCGCAAGGCCAGGCCTTGATGGTTTCCCTGCTGAACCCGATGGAGGTGATCGGGGGAACGAAGCCTCGCTTCGGTGACCCGATCCTCCTGCCGCTGGATGGACAGGGAATTCGCGGGATGGTCAATGTCGCCAGCGGATACTGGATCGTAGCCGGATCCAGCGGTTCCGGTGGCATCTCACGCCTCTTCCGATGGAATGGAGGTTCCGACGCCCCGGAGCTGTGGCCGGGGATCGATTTGTCGGACCTCAACCCTGAGGGAATCAGCGTGGCGGAGGGGACAACCGGTCCTACCCTGCTCCTGACGAGTGACGATGGAACAATGAAGGTCGACGGCCGCGAAGCAAAGCGGTTGAAGGATCCGAGCAAAAAGACCTTTCGACTCGCCACGGTGGTGTTGCCGGGGGCTACGCTGCCACCCGAGTCCAACACCTCGGTCCCCAGTGCTTCGATGCCCCTAGCCCAGCTGCCACCAGGACGACGCTAATCTCCACCTGTGGAACTACCTGTGAAACCCTTGTTGCTATCTCGATGCCTTCCGCTGGCACTGGGCCTGAGCCTCTTCTCAGCGGGGGACGCGCCCGCGACCCAGGTCCAAACGCTCGGACTGCGGGAGTGCTTGGCACTCGCGCTCATGGGTAATCGCGACCTCCAGCTGGAAAGAATCAATTCGGACGTCGCCAGCCTTCAGCTCTATGTGGCCGGCGGCTATTACGATCCCATTCTGTTCGGGCAGTATCGTCGCGAAGCGGCGTCGGAAATGGGCGGCTTCGATCCCGCTGACTTCAGCCGGGACACCTTCTACAATGCCGACTCGCAGACATCGCAGGCCGGACTTACCGGACGCCTGCCCACCGGCATGAGCTACTCCCTGGGAGGAAGCTACGCACAGAGCGACGGCGACCGCGAAGGCTGGAACTTCTCCTCCCATCGCATCGTGGCCAGCATGTCCTTCAGTCAGCCACTGCTGAAAAACTTCTGGAGCGATGCGGGGCGGCTGAATCTCCAGCTGCAGCGCCGAAATTCTAAGCTCGGCAAGCTGGCCGTCGAGCGCATCGCACAGTTGACTGTCCGCGACACGGAACAGGCCTACTATGCCTGGGTCGCCGCACGCGATATAAAATCCAATTTGGAGGAACTACTCCGCTCGCGCAGTCGGTTGCTCGAAGCCACGGAGCGGCAAATCAAGGAGGGCACAGCCACCGACTCCGATCGTCTTCTCGCGATCTCGCGGGTGGCTAGCTTAGAGACCATGATGGTGGAAGCCGATCTTGCCATCCGCCGAGCTGAGGTTCAGTTGATCAGCCTGCTGGGGGAGGGGTTCCGTCAGCGCGCCGAGCAGCCCTTCGTGCCGCAGGAGCTGCTGCTGGCGCCGCTGGCCGATGCGAGCCTGCAGACGAGCTGGAGCCGGGGCATCGAAAAGCGTCCCGAACTGGCGATGGCTGAGGAAGAGATTACCAAGTCCGGGCTGGTGACGAGGTTTCGCCGGAACCAGCTCTTTCCCACGCTCGATGTGGTGGGCGGTTACGGCCGCAAAGGGTCGAGCACCCAGCAGCTCCCGCCACCCTTAATCGCGGATGCATCCGCCGGTGACGCCTGGAGGCAGCTGCGGGCGGGCGATGTTCCCAACGACTGGATTGGGCTGGTGTTCAGCGTGCCGCTGTCGCGTCGGGCCGAGCGGGGCGAGTTTCGAATCAGCAAAAAGCTTCAGGAACAAAGCCAGATTCTGCGCGAGCGCCAGGAGGAAATCATTCTTCGAGAGATCGCCGATGCCGTGCATGGCGTCGAGTCGGGCGCTCAGCGAATCCAAACAAGTCGCCGGGCCAAGGAAAATGCGGAGGCGGCGCTGGTGGCCGAGGAGAAAAAGCTCGCCGGCGGAAAGAGCACGCTCTTTTTCGTGCTCCAGCTTCAGCAGGATGTCGCCGATGCCCGCGCAGCACACGTCCGAGCGCTCGCCGACTATCAGCTCGCACTCACCCACCTGCACTGGTCCGAAGGAACCTTGCTCGAACAACGTCAGATCACGATCGAGGCGAGGTAAGGGTAGTGACGAGTGACGAGTGACGAGTGACGAGTGACGAGTTGCGCGCAGCATCGAGACTCGAGGTTCACCTGTTGAAGTGCCAGCCGCTCCCGGATTTGCCGTGGCGTGAAGGAACAGCGGTGTCGTACCCTCATCTTTGCCGCTAAAAGTCGGGACTCGACAAATCGGAGGACACCGGCGTCTCTCACCTGGGCGGCAGTGGCTCGAACCCATAGGGTTCAAAGAGATTTAGCCATCACTCATCACTCATCACTCATCACTCATCAGTAGTGTCCGGTTTAAAAACCCGGTAAATAGGGCGCTTTATTGAGGTTGGGAATTTTCTCGGGAGGCAAGTCATCGAAAAGCCCAGCAAACAGCGGAGTTTTCTCAAAAAGTGTGATGCTAAAAATCTGCA